>DASTKF010000072.1:0-4418 GCA_035716065.1 Gaiella sp. | reverse complement strand
GTCGGCGCCGCCGATCCGCCCTGTGCGGCCACCCACGTGGACGTTCTTCGCAGCGTCCTCCTCGAGATGCGCGCGGACGATCCCCACAGCATGTTCTCCATCTGGCAGTGGTACGATCATACTGCCGTCTATGCAAGATGGTAGATCGTATTGGGAGATCTGATAGCCCTTCGGGAGGTCGGGGTAGAAGTAGTTCTTCCGCGCGAACACGGCGCGTGGCGCGATCTCGCAGCCGAGCGCGAGGCCGAGCTTGACCACCCACTCGATCGCTAGGCGGTTCGGCACCGGCAGGGCGCCCGGGAAGCCAAGGCAGACGGGGCACGTCTGGGTGTTCTCGGCGGCGCCGAAGCCGACGCGGCAGCGGCAGAACATCTTCGTCCGCGTCTTCAGCTGGACGTGGATCTCCAGCCCGATCACCGGCTCCCAGCTCACGACCGGAGCCTCGCGGGGACGAGATCGAGGCCGAGCGCGCGCTCCACGGCGTGACCCGCGCGGAAGAGCCTGTTCTCGCTGAACTGCGGGCCGATCAACTGCAGGCCGACGGGCAGTTCGTCCGAGAAGCCGCACGGGACGTTGAGCCCGGGGAGCCCCGCCAGGCAGGACGGGATCGTGAGCAGGTCGCACGCGTACATCGCGAGGGGGTCGGCGGCTCGGTCGCCGATCGGGAAGGCCACCGTCGGCGAGGTCGGGGTGGCGAGCACGTCGTAGCGCTCGAACGCGGACGCGTGCTCCCGCACGATGAGCGTGCGCACCCGCTGTGCCTGCCCGTAGTACGCGTCGTAGTAGCCGGCCGAGAGCGCGTACGTGCCGAGCATGATCCGCCGCTTCGGCTCGTCGCCGAACCCCGCGTCGCGCGTCCGCTCGACCATGTCGCGATACGTCTCCCCTTCGCCGCGCGTCCCGTACCGCACGCCGTCGTAGCGGGCGAGGTTCGACGACGCCTCCGCAGGCGCGATCAGGTAGTAGCACGGCAGCCCGTAGTCGAACGAGAGCGGGAGGTCGCACTCGCCGACCTCGGCGCCGAGCTCCTCGGCGAGCGCGAGCGTCGCCTCGAACGCCGCGCGCACTCCGGGCTCGATCGCCTCGAGCGCGACGGCCTGCCGCGGGACGCCGATCCGTAGGCCGTCGAGCCGCTCGTCGGAAGGAAGCGCCACCGGCTCGGGCAGCTCCACCGTGGTGGAGTCCGCGGCGTCACGTCCCGCGATGATCCCGTAGAGCAGCGCGACGTCCCGGACGGTTTTCGCGACCGGACCGACCTGGTCGAGGCTCGACGCGAAGGCGACGACGCCGTAGCGCGACACGGTGCCGTAGGTGGGCCGCAGGCCGACGTTCCCGCAGAGCGCCGACGGCTGCTTGATCGACCCGCCGGTGTCGGATCCGAGCCCCCAGGGCGCGAGCCCGGCGGACACCGCGGCCGCCGTGCCGCCGCCCGACCCGCCCGGGACGAGGTCCGGGTTCCACGGGTTGCGAGACGGGCCGTAGGCCGAGTTCTCCGTCGACGAGCCCATGGCGAACTCGTCGGTGTTCGTCTTCCCGAGCAGCGTGAGCCCGGCCGCCTTGCAGCGGGCGGCGACCGTCGCGTCGAAGACCGGGACGTAGCCCGAGAGGATTCGCGACCCTGCCGTCGTCTCGACCCCGCGGGTCGAGATGACGTCCTTGAGCGCGATCGGGATGCCCGCGCCGTCCGCCTCGTCGACCGTGCGCAGGTAGCAGTGCAGCTCCTCGTCGTGCTCGCCGATCGCTTCGAGGTAGGCGGCGTGGAGCTCCGCGGCCGAGATCTCGGCGCGCTCGACGAGCGCGATCGCCTCCTCGGCGGTGAGCGTCAGCGTGTCGACCACGGGGCTCATGCCCGCTCCCGGCGCCGGCAAAGCCGGCACCTCCGCTCGTCGGAGCCTCCGTCAAGCCTACGGCTCATGCCCGCTCCCGGCGCCGGCAAAGCCGGCACCTCCGCTCATTGGAGCCTCCGTCAAGCCTACGGCTCATGCGGTCCGCGGCACGCGAAAGAGGTTCCGCTCGGCGGCCGGCGCATTCCGCAGGACGTCCTCGATCGGCAGCGACTCGTGGGGCTCGTCCTCCGCCCAGGCGTTGACGAGGTCGAGCGGGTGCGATGTCGGCGGCACGTCGGAGAGATCGAGCTCCGCCACCTTGGAGACGGCGTCGAGGATCGCGTCCAGCTCGCCCGTCAGCCGCTCGACCTCGTCGTCGCCGAGGTCGAGCCGCGCGAGCCGTGCGACGTGCAGCACCTGGTCTCGTGTGATCGCCATCTCGCGCCCGATCCGTCAGAGCGTCGGGTACGGGAGGAGGCCGCGGCGGTAGCGGGCGGCCTTGACGGCGCTGGAGAGCAGCAGCGCGATGGTCATCGGCCCGGTCCCGCCGGGCATCGGCGTCAAGAGCCCTGCGACGTCGGCAACGGCGGGGTCGACGTCGCCGCGAATCTTGCCGTCCTCGCCGCGCGTGAGGCCGACGTCGATCACCGTCGCTCCCGGCTTGACCATGTCCGGGGACACGATGCCGGGGACGCCCACCGCGGCGACGACGATGTCGGCACGTTTGACCTCGCCTCCGAGATCGACCGTCCGCGAGTGGCAGATCGTCACCGTCGCGTGCGCCTGGAGGAGCAGCATCGCTGCTGGACGCCCGACGATCTCGCTGCGCCCGATCACGACCGCGTTCTTCCCCTTCGGGTCGACGCCGTACTCCTCGAGCAGCGCCATGCAGCCGGCCGGCGTTGCCGGGATGTGTAGCGGCGTCCCGAGGTACAGGTTCCCGGCGTTGACCGGGTGGAAGCCGTCCACGTCCTTGTGCGGCGCGACCGCGTACGTGACCTTCGTCTCGTCGATGTGGGACGGCAGCGGCAGCTGCACGAGGATCCCGTCGATCTCGTCGTCCGCGTTGAGGTCGTCGACGAGCGCGAGAACGTCGTCCTGGGACGTCGACGCGTCCAGCCGCACGTCGCGCGCGTCGATCCCTGCCTCCTTCGCCGCGCCGTGCTTGAGCCGGATGTAGACCTCCGAGGCCGGATCCGCGCCCACGAGCACCGTCGCGAGCCCGACGTGATCGAGCTCCGAGATCTCGCGAGCGACGTCGCGGCGGATCCGCTCCGCGAGCGCCTTTCCATCCATGAGCGTCGCCGGCACGGGCGCGACTCTACCCTGCGCCCATGTGGGAGAACGCCGACCGCGCGACGGTGCAAGCGGCCGTCCGCGCCGCGGCGCTGGTCGTCGTCGTCGCCTGGCTCTTCAGCAACGACGTCCGTGCCTGGGTACCGATCTGGGTGCCGATCGTCCTCCTGCTCGCGGCGGAGCTCGAGTTCGTCTTCCGGGGCCGGCGCGAGCCTCCGCGTCCTGCCACGTCCCGCATTCCGCCCGGGCCGGAGGACGCCGACCTCGGGTTCGGAGAGATCGTCGAGGACGACGACGGGATCCGGTTCCTGCCGCCTCCCGCCCGCCCCGAGCGTCATGGCCGCCGGCTCGGCTGGGTCGTCGGTGCCGGGATCGCGGCGGTCGTCGTCTTCCTCGCGGTCCGGAGCGACCGCAGCGCGACGTGGGCCGCCCTCTCGGAGGACGCCCGCACGACGGCGGAGACCCACTTTACGGCCGAGGCGTCGCGCATCGCGGGGAAACCCGTGCGGATCCGCTGCGACGAGGGCTACTCCTTCACGGGCGCCGGCAGCGACACGCTCGGCATCGCGTTCCCCGGGTCGGGGCTCGCCTATCTCGACCCGACGATCTGCCGCGCGCTCTACGACATGGCCTTCGCGGGAGACCATCGCGGCGACCAGCGTGCGGCGGACGCGCTCGTCGTGCTCGCCCACGAGGCTGTCCACCTCGGCGGGGAGCGCCGCGAGGGCGTGACCGAGTGCCTTGCCCTCCAGGAGGCGGGGCCGCTGGCACTGCGACTCGGGATGCCGGAGGGGACCACGCGCCGGATCCTTCGCACCGCGTTCGCCGAGCGGCTCTCGGAGCGGACCATCATCCGCGCCGCGTACGCGCTGCCCTCGAGCTGTCGCGACGGCGGCGCGCTGGACCGGCGGCCGGACGATCCACGCTTCCCGTTCTAGCGGGCGGCCGCTTCGAGCCGGCGGCGGACGAGAGCCACGCTCGCCGCGCCGAGCTCTTCGCCGAGGACGGCTGTCCCGAGCACGTTCGCCTCGACGACCACTCGCTCGCGCTCCGCCTCCAACGTGCCGCGGGCGACGAAGAGCGCAGAGCGGACGCGACTGCCCCAGTCGTCGAGCTCCGCCAGGGACGTCCCCGGTGCACGGCCGGCGGACTCGGTCACCCGGCCGACGTCCCGCACGCCCTCGGCGACGCGCTCGGCTTCCTCCGCGAGGGACTCGCCCTCGGCGAGAAGCCCGCGCTCTTCGTCCGCGAGCGCTGCCTCCCGCTCGTCGATGCGCGCGCGCACCGCGAGGGCGT
>DASTKF010000071.1:0-15622 GCA_035716065.1 Gaiella sp. | reverse complement strand
ACCTCCACGTCCGCCTTCGTCACCCACAGGTCGTAGGGCACGTCCAGGTGGACCGGTCCGGGCCGGCCCTCACGGGCAAGCTTGAACGCCTTCGGGAGGAACTTGCCGAGATCCGCCACGGAGTGGGCCTGGAAGCTTCGCTTCGTGATCACCTTCGCGACGCTCGGGAAGTCGGCCTGGAAGTAGCGGTACTCCTCCTGGAGCGCCCCGGAGTCGTACTGCGTCGTCGCGACCTGCCCGGTGATCGCGATCAGCGCCGACGAGTCGTAGAACGCGTTCGCGACAGCCGCGGTGAGCAGCATCGGTCCCGGGCCGGTGGACGTGTAGACGGGAATCACCTCGTGGCTCACGCGGTAGTACGCGTCGGCCATGTACGCCGCCCCGGTCTCGATCCGGGGGAAGACGACCTTGATCTCGTCCTGGCGGTCGAAGACCCCGTCGAGAAGCCCGACCGCGCCGTGACCCGCGTAGCCGAAGAGGTACGGCACCTTCTCGCGGATCAGGTACTCGACGACGAGGTCCGTCCCGCGCATCTCGCTCATGTTCCACTCCTCCGGGAATCGATGATCGATGAGCGTCCATCCTATGTCGATCGGCGCCCGGCCCATCCGCAGAAACCCACAGCTACGGTGGCGCGGTGCTTCGGAGGGCACGCTCGACGACATCGCGCGCGCGGCGCCAATGCGCCAGCGTGCCTGGCCGGAGTCCGTTGTCACCGAGGAAGGCATGCGGCACTGGATCGCCGGCGTTCCCGCACGGCACCCCTCCTCGAGTCCCACAGCCGCCGCCGCGCGGCGGAGCTCGGGGCGACGATCGCCCTGACCGACAACGACGAGACGAACGCACCGATGCTCGCGGTGAACCAGCGGCTCGACTACAGGCCGTTCGCCCGCCGCCTCGAGTGGGAGCGGGCCGCCGCTACCAGCGCACCGTGAGCTCGATGTGCGTGCCGAAGCCAGAGGGGCGCACGACGCGGAAGGTGTACGTGCCCGCCGGTAGCGGCTCGAACGAGCCCTTGCAGTAGTACGAGCCGGCGGCGCCTTCGCACGCCGTCGTCGCCGTGTCCAGCAGCGGGCCGCCCTTCGGGGCGCGCTTGCCGATCAGGAAGAGCTGCGTCCGGCCGATCGTCCGCGTGCGAAGCAGGACGGAGAACGACGCGGCCTTGCGGACGACGACGCTCACCTGCACCGTGCCTCCCGTCGAGACGAACTGCTCGAGGTGGACCGAGCCCGCGCTCGCGGCTCCGGGCACGGCAAGGGCGAGTGCGGAGACGACGAGAGCGGTGGCGGCGGTGGGGCGGCGCATGGCGGAACCTCCTTCGCTTGGTGATCCAACACAAGCGCTGTCGCGCGGCGGCGTCTACCCCCTCGTAGGGAGAACGGCCAGGCGGTCGTCGACCGTCAGGACGCGGACGGTGGCGCCGTAGTGCTCGCCGAGCGCGGCTTCGGTGAGCACCTCGCCGGGCGTGCCGTCGGCGACGATGCGGCCGCGAGAGAGGAGGAGCACCCGGTCGGCGTACTGCGCGGCGAGCGTCAGGTCGTGCATCGCGGCGACGAGCGTCAGCCCCTGGCGCTCGCGCAGCCCGTCGAGCAGCTCGAGCGCCTGCTGCTGGTGCCCGATGTCGAGCGCGGCCGTCGGCTCGTCGAGCAGGACGATGGACGCCTCCTGGGCGAGGGCGCGCGCGACCACGGCGCGCTGGCGCTCGCCGCCGGAGAGCGTCCCGAGCGGCCGCTCCGCGAGCTCCTCGAGCTCGAGACGCTCGAGCGCGTGCCAGGCGGCATCGCGATCCGCGGCGCCCTCGCGCGCGAGCGGCCCGAGATGCGGCGTCCGCCCCATGAGCACGTACTCCGCGACGGTGAGCCACGGCGGCGTCTCGGGCGTCTGCGGGACGACTGCGAGGAGCCGCGCGCGCTCGCGCCGATCGAGCGTCGCGGCGTCCCGGCCGAGAAGCGACACGCGCCCGTCGTGCGGCAGCAGGCCCGCGATCGCGCGGAGAAGGGTCGTCTTGCCGGCGCCGTTCGGCCCGATCAGGGCGACCCACTCGCCGCGCTCGACGGAGGCCGAGACGTCGTCGACGACCGCACGGCCGCCGAGCTCCACCGTCACCCCGGCGAGCCCGATCGCCGTCACGCCCGACCTCCACGCGTGCGGAGGACGAACGCGAAGAACGGCGCACCGAACAGCGCCGTGATCACGCCGATCGGAACCTCCGAGGGCGCGAGCGCGGTGCGCGCGACGACGTCCGCCAGGATGAGGAACCCCGCCCCGACGACGAACGACAGCGGCAGGAGACCGCGGTAGGACGTGCCGGCGACGAGTCGGATCGCGTGCGGGACGATGATCCCGACGAACGCGATCAGCCCGCACACGGCGACGGCCGCCGCGGTGCCGACCGTTGCGGCGACCACGAGCGTGAGCCGCGTGCGCCGCACGTCCACTCCGAGACTGCCGGCCTCGAGGTCGCCGAGGCTCAACACGTCGACGACACGACGCATCGCGACGATCACCGCGGTCGCGACCAGAACGTACGGCGTGAGGGCGACGACGTCGCTCCAGCCCGTGTTGGGAAGGCTCCCGAGGATCCAGGACGTGACCTCCTGCAGGGTGTCCGCGTTCTGCTGCTGGACGAACGTCTGCAGCGCCGTGAAGAAGCTCGCGACCGTCACTCCCGCGAGGACGAGCGTCGCCGCGTCGCGCGCGCGGCCGGCCGAACGGCCGATCACGTACGCAAGCACGACCGCGACGGACGCGCCGGCGAACGCGGCGACCGGGAGCACCTGCCGCCCCGCGAGCGCGTCGGGGAGATACGCGATCGCGAGTGTCGCGCCGAGGCCCGCTCCGGCGGCGACGCCGAGGAGGTACGGGTCGGCGAGCGGGTTGTGGAACACGCCCTGGTACGTCGCGCCCGCGATCGCGAGCATCCCACCGACGAGCCCCGCGAGCAGCACGCGAGGCACCCGCAGGTCCCAGACGATCGACTCCTGCGTCGCGTCGAGCGGCGACGTGACGCCGGGAATCCCGAGCTTCTCGCCGAGCGACCGGAGCACGTCGCCGACCCCGAGGTGGACGGGGCCGGCGACGACGCCGACGACGAGCGCGAGCGCGAGGAACGCGAGCGAGGCGGCCGCCCAGCCGGGCGTCACTCCGCGGACGCGGATCGCTCGCGCCGTTGCGGCAGCTGCCTCCACGCTATTGCCGGCCGAGCCGTCCGAGCGCGGTGCCGACCGCGCGGACGAGGTTGACGAGCCTCGGTCCCCAGCGCGACGCGATCGAGTCGTCGAGGCGGACGACCGATCCCGTGCGGACTGCCGCGATTCTCGACCAGCCCGGCCGCGCCGCGACCGTCCGCGCGTTCTGCGCGCAGCACACCGTGTCCGCAAGCACGATCAGGCCGGGGTTCGCCGAGATCAGGTACTCGGCCGAGAGCTGCGGGTACTCGGTACCGCCCTTCGCAGCGTCGGCGATGTTCCGGAGGCCGAACAGCGCATAGACGCGGCCGACGAACGTGTTCGACGTGAGAGTGAAGAGCGTCGGGTCGAGCTCGTGGTAGACGGACACGCCCGCCGCCTTCGTGCGCGCCTTGGCGACGATGGCGGTGATCTTCCGCTTCATGCCGGCCGCCAGGGCGTTCGCCTCGGCGGCGTGACCGGTGATCTTCCCGAGCTGGCGGATCTGCTGGTACGCGCCCGGCAGCGTCGCGGCGGCGTCCTGGTGGACGACGGGGATGCCGAGCCTGTCGAGCGCCTCCGAGAGGCCCTTCGGGTCGTACGAGATCACGACGAGGTCCGGCCGGTAGCCCGCGATCGCCTCGACGTTCGGCGTGAAGCCCGAGAGGGTCGTCCGCGGCGCGGTCTTCGGGTAGTCCGACTGGTTGTCGACCGCGATCACCTGCTTGCCCGCGCCGATCGCGAACAGGGTCTCGGTCGCCGTCGCGGAGAGCGAGACGATGCGGGCCGGGCGCTTCTGGATCGTCACCTGCCCGTTCGAGACGGTGATCGTTGCCGGGAACGGCGTGGCGGCGCCCCGGCTCGGCGAGGCGACCGCTGTCGATGCGAGGGCGACCGCGAGCGCGAAGCCGGTCAGGAACGCCGCGAGGGCGAAACGACGTGGCATGAGTGCATCTCCTTCTCCCTTCCGCGAGGGCGTCGAGGCGTCTGGAGAGCGGTAGGTCTTCTGACTCGGGGCTCCCTCCCCCGCCGCCTTCCCGGCCTCGCGGCCAGTGGCATGGTGGCGGGAGAGCGTCTCCCCTCACAGCGGCGGGACCGTCCCGGATTCGCACCGGAGTTCCCTCACCGCGCTCCTCTTCTGTGGCGGCGAGCCTACCATGCCGCGGTGTCCGCTCCCGCCCTGACGACGCCGCGCTCGAGGCTCGGCGCGTGGCTGCCCGTCATCGCCTGGGCGGCGGTGATCTTCGCCTTCTCGGCCGTGCCCAGCCTCTCGAGCGGGCTCGGCGGCTGGGACCTTCTCCTCCGCAAGCTCGCGCACCTCACCGAGTACGCGATTCTCGGGGCGTTGCTCCTCCGCGCGACGCGGACGCCGTGGCTCGCGCTGGCGCTGGCGGCGCTGTACGCGTCGTCCGACGAGATCCACCAGCACTTCGTGGAGGGCCGCCACGGCGCCCCGCTCGACGTCGCGATCGACACCGTCGGCGCGCTCGCCGGAATCCTCGCGTGGTCTGCCCTTGCCCGACGCCGCGCTCCATAGAATTGGAGTCGTGGAACGCCACGACGTCCCCGACCGCCAGCTCGACGCGCTGCTCGAGCGCCTGGACAGGATCGCCGAGCAGCTGGAGCGGATCGACGCTCGCCTCGAGGCGAGCGAGGGCCTCGTCGTGGTGAGCCGCGAGCTGCGGGCGCTGAACGACTCGCTGAACGCCGTCGCCTACGCCGCGCTCGGCCAGTCGCCTCAGGTACGCCGCCGCGCCGGCTGACACGCCGCCGTGGACGGCGTGACGAGGCGGCCAACTTGTTCAGCCGCCGGATTAGACGGGGACGAGCTTGTAGCCGAAGGCGGGAACAGTGACGATGCGCTCTGGGTGGGAGGGGTCGCGCTCGATCTTTCGACGCAGGGTCGATACGTGCGCGTCGCACGCCCGCTCGTCTCCCACATAGGTGCTCTGCCAGAGGTGCTGCATGATCTCGCGGCGCGAGAAGACTCGGCCCGGCTCCTCGGCGAGCAGCGCAAGGACGTTGTACTCGGAGGGGGTGAGCGCGACGGGTTTCCCGTCCGCGAGCACCTCGTGCTTGACACGGTCGAGGCTCAGGCCGCCCAGCCGGCGTACGGTCGTGTCACCCTGCCGGTCGAGCTCGCGTCGGCGCAGGATCGCGCGGACGCGGCTGACGAGCTCCACCTCCGAGAAGGGCTTGGTGATGTAGTCGTCCGCCCCTATCTCGAGGCCGAGGACGCGATCTGCCTCGGCGTCCCGGGCGGTGAGCATGATGATGGGCACGGGGCTCTCGGCCCGCAGCCGGCGACAGATCTCGGTGCCCGAAAGGCCGGGGAGCATCAGGTCGAGAATCACCACATCGAAAGGCTCAGCCTGGGCGGCCTCGAGCCCGGCCCTGCCGTCCGACGCGCCTTGCACCTCGAACCCTTCCGCGGCGAGAGCGTCGGTGACCGCATCCAGGATCGCCTCGGAGTCCTCGACGACGAGGATGCGCTCGTTCATTCTGGCACCCGGTCAGCCGCGGGAAGCACGATCCGGGCAATTGTTCCGACGCCGGGGACCGAGTCGATCCCGATCCGACCGCCCAGCGCTTCCACGGCCTCCTTCGTGATCGGTAGACCCAGTCCGAAGCCGGAGCGCGTTCCCTCGGTTGGCCCGCGGTAGAAACGGTCGAACAAGCGATCGAGCTCCTCCGGCTTGATGCCGGTACCCGTGTCCTCGAGCTCGATCGTCAGTGACTCGTCGTCGTCGAGGCGAGCGCTGACGCGGATCCGGCCGCTGCCGGTATGGCGCGCGGCGTTGCTCGCGAGGTTGGTCAAGGCATGCTCGAGCAGGTCGCGGTTACACCACACGCTCAGATCAGGTGGGCAGTCGATCTCGAGCTCGACTCCGTGGTCGAGCTCGAGCCCGAGAAACACCTCCTCGAGCAATCCGATCAGCGCGATCTCCTCCTCGCGCGGCGTTTCCTCCCGCGTCTGGGCGCGCGCAAGCACCAGCAGCGAAGAAGCGAGTCGGTTGAGACGAGTTGATTCCTGCTGGATATGGCCGAGAAAGCGGTCCCGCTTCTCCGGCACCTCGCGCGCACCGGCCTGGAGGCGTTCTATCGCACTCGTGATCGCAGCCAATGGTGTCCGCAGCTCGTGCGCTGCGTTGTCGACGAACTCACGCTCGGCGCGCCAGCGCCGCTCACGCTCTGAAACGTCGCTGAACACAATGAGCACCGCATCCGAACGAGCTCCCGGAATCCCTGTCACGTCGAATACGCGTTCGCGGTCGTCGCTGACGATCTGAGCCTCGACGATGCTTTCTTCCGCGGTGAAGAGGCCCGCGACGAAACTGCGAAGTGGGAAGCCCAGCCACGCTTCGGGCACTCGGCGGCCTTCCTCGAGCGATGCCGACCCGAGCATCTGCTTGGCTCTCGAGCTGGCGAACTCGACGCGGCCGCTGCGGTCAACGCTGACAACGCCTTCGTGAAGCCGCTGGACGAGACGACTCAGGCCGCTACGCCCTTCGAGTTCCGCCTCGTAGAGCTGCGCCCGGTTGAACGCCTGGGCACATTGGCGTCCGAGCGCGAGTATGAAGGCTCGCTGTGATTTCGAGAAATTGCGCGGCCGACTGAAGCCCAGAAAGAGGACCCCCACCGGTCTCCCGAACACGACGAGCGGGATGTAAGCGCCAGCCCTCGCGGCGAGACCGGAACCCGACTCGAGCGCGGCCGGGTACCTCTCGCGCATGTCCGTCTCCGATTCTACGAACACCGGCTCGAGCCGTTGCAGAGCCTCGGAGCTCGGCAGCTTCAGATCGGCTGAGAAACGGCGCCACTTGTCTTCGATCAGCGATCTGTCCCTGCCAAGCCCGAGTATGACTTCGAGCATCGTCCCGTCGTCCGTAACGAGGTAGAGGGCGCCGGCGTCGGCGTCGACGCTCGCAATGCCCTGGGTCACCGCGACTTCCGCGACCTGCGCGGGCGTCAGCGCCTCGGCGAGCGCCGCTGCGAGGGCCTGAAGGCGCGTCGTGTGCTGGACGGCGCGCTCGGCCGCCGCCCGCGCCTCTCGTTCTGTCCCGTACAACCGCGCCCGCTCGAGCGCCTGCGTGCACTGATCCGCCAGTGTTCTCAGAAGCTCGCGATCGCCGTCCTCGAACATTCGAGGTTGGGCGAAGCTCAGTGCCATTACGCCGATTGGCTGCCCGTGTGTGTGGAGTGGGAGGAACGCGGTCGCTTCATGCCCTGTCGCCTCACGCTCGCGCGCGAACTCTGCGGATCCTGCCGGGGCGGACGCCGACTCGAAGTAGCGTTCGCTCACTGTGCGAAAGACTTCGGCTCCCGGGAGGTCGCTGGTGACCGGCACGTCTCTGTACACGTCTCGGAATCGCTTCGAGTAACCGACCGTGGCTTCCAATCTGAGCTTCCGCTCGTCGGGTGTCAGAAGTCGGATGAACCCGCCGCTCGCCCCGACAGCGGCGGCTCCTTCACGGACGAACACCTCGGCAACCGCCGACGGTGTCACGGCTCGAGACAGGGCCGCTGTAACCGCCTGGAGGCCGGTGATCTGCCCGACCACCTCCTCGGCTCGGCGTCGGGCTTCCTGCTCCGACTCGAGCAATGCAGCGATATCGATCGCAAGCGCCGCTCGCCTCCCGAGGTCCTCGGCGAGCTCGAGATCGTCCGGACCGAACCTCCGGCTCGACTCGGCGTTGGCGAGGAGGATCGTCCCGAGCACTCGCTCGCGCGTCGACAACGGAGCGACGACCAGCGACCGCAGGGCAAGCTCGCGCAGCATGCCCAAGTGATGAGCGTTTTGAGCAACGCGCTGCAGCAGAGCGTCCGAGACCTCGGGAATCAGCTCTGCCTTGCCTGTCGAGCGAACACGAAGCAAGGTGCTCGGGTGCTCGGCGTCGGGCGGGTAGAGACGCAGGATCTCGCGGGCGAGCTGCACTTTGTTCGGATCACGATGGGCTACCGCAACCTGGGCAGTCGCTCCGGCGGCGTCCACCGTCTCGACCAGACACCAATCGGCCACGCTCGCCAGCGTCAGATCGGCAACTCGGCGGAGCGTCTCGCGATAGTCGAGATTGAACGCCAGCAGGCGACTCGCCTCGGCAAGCAAGCTCCGGACCTCCTCCCGGCGCCTTCGCTCGCTGATGTCGTGCACGATCTCTGTGCCGAACATCTCGCCGGACGGGTCTAGCACCGGCGAGACGCTCAGCACGACCTCGACGTCGGTACCGTCCTTGCGGCGCCGGACGGTCTCGAACTCCTCCATCGCCTCGCCACGGCGCAACCGCGCGAGGATCTCCTCCAGCTCGCCCACTCGTTCGGGTGGATAGAGGATGCTGACCGGCTTGCCGACGATCTCGGCGGGGGAGTACCCGAACAGCTGCTCCGCGCCCGCGTTCCAGCTGTGGATCGTGCCATCGAGCACACCTACGACGGGATCACGCAGGATCTCGGCGATCGCAACCAATTCCGACCGATCCCGGGATGCTTGCCCGTCCGAGCTCGTCCCGCCCAACTCCCAGTCCTCCTCGAGCTCTACTGACATGGCCACCGTACCTCTCGGCGCATCGCTCATGTGCCGGGCGGCCAACGGCTTCCACCTCGCCACCAGCACGGCTTCGGTGACGTCGTGCCGATCCCGTCTTCCAGAGGGACCCGACGACGTCCGCGCGGTCAAGGGTGACGTTCTGCGCTCATGGAGCGGCTGCTAGTTCGGCTTGCCGGTCATGGCCCACACGGCGACCGCGTAGGCGAGGATGAGGATAATCGTGATGACCGTCGTCACCTGGAGCGGTCCGGCGCCCCCCTTGCCGTGACGTAGCCGGTAGAGGCCGACGCCGCCGAGCGCAAGCGACACGAGGAAGAGCAGACCGCCCCAGTCGGCGACGACGAAGCCGATGCTGAGCCAGCTTGGCTCCTCGAACTGCGCCGGGAGGTCCTGCCAGTGCTGGAGGCGGTAGAGCCATTCTCCGGCGACCCGCATCAGGATCCAGCCGGGCAGGGCGACGAGGAGAAGCGAGAAGTAGCCAAGCCGCAGGAGCCGGATCTCGCCGCGCGCCAGCACGATCGAGGTCGCGCTCGCGAGCAGGGCGCCGAAGACGACGACCGCGCCGACGAGGTGGAGTAGGAGCGCGAAGTCCTGCTCGCCGGGCCGGATCGCTGCGAGAACGTCAGGCACCGGGCTTCCAGATCATGTCGATGACGATCAGCACGATCGCTGCGGACGCCAGGGCGCGAAGCAGGAGACCGGTCGAGCTCCGGTTCAACGCGGCGAGCTCGGCATTCGGTCCGGTGTCACCCGAAGCGACGAGCGCCTTCGCCTTCGCGGTTGGTCTCGCGTGCTCGACGAAGGAGCGCCGCAGCAACTCCGCGGCGATGATCCAGAGGATGATCGCCGCGATCACCCAGCCGTCCCACAGCTGGAACGCCGTGCGCAGGATCGCGAGCCAGATCCCGAACGCGATCGCTCCGAGGAGGCCGACGACAGTCAGGGCAGTCCCGACCACGGCGACCCGGTTCAAGCTCAGCGTCGCGTCCGCGACCTCGACCCGGTAGAGAGCGACGACGACGATCCAGGACATCACCAGCGACCCTACGAGCGTCGCCGCCATCAGCAGGTGCAGTGAGAAGATCCAGTCCTCGAAGCTCATCCCGAGGGAGGCTATTGGCCATCGCGCGAGGACGGTAGCCCGATCCCATGACGATGTCGTGAGCGATTGCTCATACAATTCGCCGGCCTATTCCGGGTGGAACGCTGACCCCTGATTCCACCCCGGACGGGCCCTCATCATCCCCGTGACCTGATGAAAGCCACGAGGGCGCGGAGGCTCGACGACGCGCGCGATTGTCATCGCGTGGTTCGGCCGGCCCCCTACCCGAGCGTCGGTGGGCCGGCCGGACTGTTGTGCTACTTGACTCGGAGCGTGCCCTTCATGCCGGCCGCGGCATGACCGGTGACGGTGCAGAGAAACCGGTACGCGCCCTTCTTCTTGAACGTGACCTTTAGGGTCTGGCGCTTGCCGGGCTGAAGCAGCTTGGTCTTCTTGCCCACGATCTTGAAGTCGTGGGGCAGGTGGCCCTTGTTCGTGACGACGAACGTCACGACACCAGTGGGGACTTTCAGCTTCGAGAGCTTGAATCTGAACTCCGACGGGGAGCCTGCCGAGACGGCCAGCTTCGTCGTCTTCGCTGGGCTCCGGACGGAGCTCTCCGTCGCGGCATTCGTGATGCCCGCGGACGCCGACGCAGCGAGCCACGCGGAGAGGAGCCAGGCAGCGGCTGTCGCCGTTGCGACGACGGCGCACCAGCGCAACTTCTGGTGATCGTGGTGCGTTGTGGCGATCACGGCCTCGTGTTGCGCTCGCGCGCGCTTCTGCATCGGTTGCCTCCTCTTCGATCGAGCGCCATTCCGGTCGCCCGGTGTCGGACATCTCGAAGGTAGTCGCGGCGAGATGAAGGCACTACAGGACGTTCTGCCGGACCGATGTGCTCCCTGTGCGCATGTGCTCATCGGATCTTGTGCGCATCGCCACACCGGCAACCCCTGCGGCCACCGGCGCGCGAGTAGACCTGGGTGGTGGTCAACAACGAGGAGGCTGCGCGGTGGCGATCAGGATCACGGTCAACGGTAAGCGGCGCACGATAACGGCATCACCCGACACTCCCTTGCTGTACGTCCTGCGCGACGATTTGCGTCTCCGCGGCCCGAAGTTCGGCTGCGGTCTTTCGCAATGCGGAGCTTGCTCGGTCCTCGTGGACGGCAAGGAAATCCGTTCCTGCGTGACCCCGGTCGTGGGTGTCGTGGGGAAGCGCGTGACCACGTTGGAGGGGCTACCGGCCCTGTACGCGGAGCAGAAGAGTCTGCGGAAGGCGCCGGCGCTGCATCCGTTGCAGCAAGCGTGGATCGACGAGCAGGTCCCGCAGTGTGGCTATTGCCAGAGCGGGATGATCGTTATGGCCGCCGAGCTCCTGGAACGAAAAGCGCGTCCCACCGATGCCGAGATCAAGAAGTGGATGGATCCGCATCTGTGTCGCTGTGCCACGCACAACGCGATCGTGCGCGCGATCAAGCGTGCCGCCAAGGTGACGTCCCGAGCCGGTCAGGAGCTGGCATGACGTCGTTCGAGCAACAGACATTCACCCGAACCGGCTTCCTGAAGGGTGGCGGCGCGCTGATCGTCGCCATGGGTCTTCCCGCGACCGCCCTCTGGCCGGACTCGGCGAGCGGCGCGATCGGAGCGGCGCACGCGTGGCCGACGGAGGTCGATCCTTCGGCGCTCGGCTCCTGGCTTGCCGTGCATGCCGACAACAGCGTGACCTGCTTCACCGGCAAGACGGACCTCGGCCAAGGCAACCGAACGGCTCTCGCCCAGATCGTCGCCGAGGAGCTCGATGTGTCTTTCGGGCAGGTACGGATGATCATGGGCGACACCATGCGATCGGTCGACCAGGGCCCGACCGTCGGCAGCCTGACGACCGCCCTTGCCGGCCCTCAGCTTCGTCAGGCCGCGGCCAACGGCCGCCAGGCGCTGCTGAGCCTGGCCGCAACGAGGCTCGCCGTGCCGGCCGACAAGCTCACCGTGAAGGACGGAATCGTCAGCTCGGTCACCGACCCCTCCAAGACGGTGTCCTACGGTGAGCTCGTGAGTGGGAGCTTGCTCGGCGTGGCGATGCCGCGGAAGGGGAAAGGAACCGGATTCGGGCTTTCGCTTGGAGGGGCTCAGCCGAAGGCTGTGGGCGATTACACGGTCGTCGGAAAGTCGATCGCGCGGGTCGACATCCCGCCCAAGGTGACGGGCGAGTGGTTCTACATCCAGGACGTTCGGCTGCCAGGGATGCTGCACGGCCGTGTCATCAGGCCCCCGGGTCTGGGGTCGCAGCTGCTCGGCTACGGGAAGCCCTCGCACGGGGCGCGGGTCGTCCGGCTGAAGAACTTCCTCGGCGTCGTCGCCGAACGGGAGTGGGATGCGATCCAGGCCGCGAACGACCTGAAGGTGAGGTGGTCCAAATGGGCCCGGTTGCCGACGATGGCCAATCTCCACAAGTACATCCGCAACACGCCGAGCCTCGAGGACGCGGTCGTCTCGAGCGTCGGAGACGCGGCCGCGGCGCTCGCCAACGCAGCGCGGCCGTTCAGCGCTTCCTACACGAGCGCGCTTCAGACCCACGGCTCGATCGGCCCCTCCTGCGCGGTCGCCGACGTGAAGGACGGGTCCGCCACGGTCTGGTCGGGAACGCAAGGCCCGAACGTCGTGCGGGCGGCGGTCGCCGACGCGCTCGACATGCCGCTCGAAGACGTTCGCATCATCACGTACGACGCGTCGGGCTGCTACGGCCGCAACGGCTCGGACATGGCCACGGTCGACGCGGCCCTGATGTCACAGCTCACCGGTCGCCCCGTTCGCGTGCAGTGGATGCGCCACGACGAGCACGGCTGGGACCCGAAGGGCCCCGCGACCGTCCATCAGCTGCGCGGAGGGCTCGACGCAAACGGAGAGATCGTTGGCTGGGACCACGAAGCATGGATCCCCGCGTTCTTCGAGACGACCGTGATCGGCAGCGTTCTGGCCGGACGCACGGTACGGATGCCGTCCCTCCATCTCTGGGAGGACCCGATCCTCTACGACATCCCTGCCAGCCGCCAGCTCGCGCACTACCAGGGCGACATCGGCTCGACCGAGAACAACGGAGTCGGCCTGATCTCGGCCTGGATTCGCTCACCCGTGCAGCTGCAGCTGACGTTCGCGAGTGAGTCGTTCTTCGACGAGCTCGCCGCAGCAGCCGGCGCCGACCCGGTCGAATGGCGGCTTCGAAGCCTGAAAGACCCGCGCATGATCGCGGTACTCGAAGCCGCCGCCAAGGCGGCGAAGTGGCAGACCCGGCCCTCCCCGGGTCCGAACGCCCGCGCCACGTCCGGCATCGCGCGCGGACGCGGCGTCGCGACGTCTCTGCGTGGCGGCACCTACAACGCCGCGGTCGCCGAGGTCGAGGTGAATCGGCAAACCGGAAAGGTGCGCGTGAACCACGTCGTCATGGTCCAGGACAACGGCCTCACGATCAACCCGCGAGCGCTCAAGCTCGGGATCGAAGCCAACGTCGTCCAGACAGTAAGTCGGGCGCTCATGGAAGAGGTCACCTTCGACCGCTCGAACGTGACGAGCCTCGATTGGGAGGGCTATCCCATCATCCGCTTCACCGATGCGCCGACGGTCGAGGTGATCTCGATCGAGCGGCCGGACCTGCGCGCCACCGGCTCCGGGGAGCCGTCGTGCAACCCGATCGCCCCGGCGATCGGCAACGCGGTGTTCGACGCCGTCGGCGTCCGCCTCCGCGGCATGCCGATGAACCCCAAGCGGGTAAAGGCAGCCCTCAGACAGGCTGCATGACGCACGACAAGTCGGCCCACCGTGGGTGGAGATGGAGGACGAAACGGGCGTCCTGCATCTCCACCCACCACGCGTCGACGGGGGAGCTGGGAACGGGGCACCTCCCCAAGCCCTCCGATACGCGGGAGCCGCGGTCGACGACGCAGAGATGCGTACGCGAAAGCCGCGGCAAGCTCCGCGATTGGCTCTCACGCTCGCACTCGGGCCTCCGGGAGATCGTTGGACTCGCCCTGCTCTACGCGCTCTACGAGGTCGTTCGCGGGGCAGGAGGCCAGGATGTCGACGCCGCGATGCGGCACACGGCAGACATCGTCGACCTCGAGCGCTCGTTCGGGATCTACGTCGAGCCGGGAGTGCAGCAAGCGTTCGAGACGATCCCGTACGCGCCGGCAGTCCTCGGGCTGCTCTATGTCGTGCTCCACTTCGTGGGCACGGCCGCCACCCTCGTCTGGGCTCACCGGTGCCATTCCGACCGGTTCCCGCTCGTGCGGACGACGTTCGTCGCGGCAACCGCACTGGCGCTCATCGGCTACGTCGTGTATCCGGTCGCTCCACCCCGACTAGCGGGTCTCGGGTTCTCGGACACGGTCACGAGCTCGACCGGGCTCGATCTCAGCTCCGACCTGCTCGGGCCTTTGTACAACCCGTTCGCCGCCGTGCCGAGCCTCCACTTCGGCTACGCGTTGATCGTCGCCGTAGCCCTGGTCACCCTCGCCGAGCGGCGGGTGTTCCGGATCGCCGGCGCGATCTACCCGGGCGCGATGCTGCTCGTCATCGTCGCAACCGGGAACCACTTCCTGATCGACGCGGCGCTCGGCGGCCTCGTCGTGGCCGTCGGTTGGCTCACCGCCCGCTGGCTTGTGGGATTGCCGAAACCCCCACGAGGGCACCAGCCTCGAGCCTCCCGTCGGTGAGCGACCAACCGAGGGCGGTGGAGGTGCCGTCGAGCGCGTGGAGCCTTCCCCTCCGGGCTCCGCGCGATGCAGGTGCGCGTGAGGCGCACGATCCAGGCACCTCCGACGCGCGCCAAGCTTCGCGCGTCGGCTTCGCCTCTGTGAGCGAGTGTTCACCGAACCGCCACGGTATCGGCGATGTGACGGCTGGATCGGCCACCCGCGCCCGCATAGCGTGGAAGGCATTCCGGGTCACAGGCGAGAGGAGCCCCAAATGTGTGCCATGCCTGCTGTTGACGACTTGATCACCGCCGAGGGCTACGAGCTGTTGCGTTCGGAGCTCTTGACGCTACGGACCAGCGGCCGGGCCGAGATGAGCGAGCGACTCCGAGAGGCGCGCGCAGACGGGCAGGCCGATGACAACCCGGCGCTGTTCGACGCCTTCGAGGTGCAGGCCCAGCTGGAAGGGCGCATCGCCGTGCTCGAAGAAAGGCTGTCGGTAGCGCGGATCGCCGAGCCGAACGACGACGGCAGCGTCGGCATCGGCAGCGCCGTGCGCCTTCGTGGCCTCGAGGCGGACGAAATCGTCGAGTACAAGCTCGTCGGCGCAATCGAGGGGAGTCTGGGCCACGGGCGCGTCTCGGTCGAGGCCCCGGTCGGGCGGGCGCTGATCGGCGCCGCCGCAGGTGACGTCGTGAACGTCAGCTCTCCTCGCGGCGCGCTGCAGTTGGAGGTGATCAGCGTCGAGACCCCCGCGCTGCCGAGGAGGAAGGCAGCGTGACGACCTCGCACGGCAGGTGGTCTGAGACGAAAGGCAGCGAGACGGCCGCGCGCGGCGGGCGGGAATCGACGCTACGCCGGCACGAATTCAGCTGCCGAGTCTGCGGCTACGGCATCGTCTGTTCGGTCCTGCCGCCCAAGCGCCCGATGTGTCAGGCGGTCGAGGCCTGGATCGAGCCCGACCGGGCCCGAGACGCAGCCGCCGCGCGCAGGTACGTCTTCGGGTAGCCGTTGGTACGGACTGGCGACAAGCGTCATGGGGTCTCGCTCGCTTCCTCCGCGAGGACCTCGGCGAGCACGACCGCATCGTTGTGCTCGGTATCGCGGGCGCCGTAGACGAGAGTCAAGGTTCCGCTTCGCGCCCGGTCGCGCAGCTCTCGCAGCTTGTCGTGCTGAGCGC
>DASTKF010000070.1:0-9127 GCA_035716065.1 Gaiella sp. | reverse complement strand
CCGCGTCGCGCCGTCGACGGTCGGGCCTCGGCCCGGCCGTCGCCACCGCGCCACGTCCTGACCGCCCAGCCGAACGCCCCCGCGATCACGCATGTCGGTGGATCCGGGCCACGGCACGTCCCCGGTACCCTCCGGGTGTGGACTTCCAGTCGATCGACGAGCTCGACAACGCGCTCCGCGGGGCCGACTACCTACCCGATCGCGGGCTCTCGACGGCGCTCTACCTCGCGCTCGCGCTCTCGAAGCCGGTGCTGCTCGAGGGCGAGGCCGGGGTGGGGAAGACGGAGGCGGCCAAGGCGCTCGCCTCCGTCCTCGACGCGCGGCTGATCCGGCTCCAGTGCTACGAGGGGCTCGACGTCGCGCACGCGGTGTACGAGTGGAACTACCCGCGGCAGCTGCTGCACATCCGCGCGGCCCAGGAGGGCACGCTGAGGGAGGAGGACCTCTTCGGGCCGGAGTACCTGATCCGCCGCCCGCTGCTCGAGGCGATCGACTCGGACGAGCCGGTCGTGCTCCTGATCGACGAGATCGATCGCGCCGACGAGGAGTTCGAAGCCTTCCTGCTCGAGGTGCTGTCGGACTTCCAGATCACGATCCCGGAGCTCGGCACGATCGCCGCGCGACGCCGGCCGGCCGTGATTCTCACCTCGAACCGCACGAGGGAGCTGCACGACGCGCTCAAGCGCCGGGCGCTGTTCCACTGGATCGGCCACCCGTCGATCGACCGCGAGATCGCGATCGTGCGCCTGCGCGTCCCCGGCATTCCGGAGCGGCTCGCTTCGGAGGCGGCGGCGTTCGTGCGAGAGCTTCGCGGGCTCGATCTCGCGAAGCCGCCGGGCGTCGCGGAGACGATCGACTGGGCGATGGCGCTGAACGCGCTCGGCCGGCAGGAGATCGACGCCGAGGTGGTGCAGCAGACGCTCGGCTCGGTGCTCAAGTACCGCGAGGACGTCGACGCAGTGCAGGACGAGACGCTCTCGCGCCTGGTCGAGGCGGCGCGGGCCGCGGCAGCGACGGGGTAGCCGCCGTGGCCGCAGGCGACGCCATCGTGGGTCACGTCGTCACGTTCGGCCGTGTCCTGCACGAGGCCGGGCTCGAGGTCGGCCCGGGCCGTGTGGCCGACGCGCTGCGCGCCCTCGACGCCGTCGATCTCGAGCGGCAGGAGGATGTCTACTTCTCGCTCCGCCAGACGCTCGTCTCCCGGCACGACGAGCTCGATCTGTTCGATCGCGCCTTCAGCGCGTGGTTCCTCCGCGCGCCGGTCATCCCGCCCGCCCGCATGCGGTCGGCGGCGATGACCGAGACGCGTGTGGGCGCGCCGTCCGACCGGCTGCGCTCGCGCGAGGCGGAGGAGGACGGTGAGCAGAGCGATCCGCTCGAGCTCGGCGCGTCGGGTCAGGAGCTCCTGCGCGACAAGGACTTCGCCGAGCTGACGGGCGACGAGCTCCGGCGGCTGCGCGAGCTGATCCGCCGGATCGCGCGCTCGCGGCCCGAGCGGCACTCGCGGCGGCGGACGCCGGACTCGCGCGGCGACCGCCTCGACGTACGCCGTATGATCCGCCGCTCGCTGCGCGCTGGCGGCGATCCGCTCGATCGGCCGGTCAGGGCGAGGAAGCACGTGCCGCGCAAGCTCGTCGTGCTCTGCGACGTCTCGGGCTCGATGGACAGCTACGCGCGCGCGCTGCTGCTCTTCCTCCACGCCGTCGTCGGGACGGGGCGCGGCGTCGAGGCGTTCGCGTTCGGGACGCGCCTCTCGCGGCTGACCCCCGACCTCGCGACGCGCGACCCGGACGCCGCGCTCGCGCGGTGCACCGAGGCGGTCGTCGATTGGGGCAGCGGGACGCGGATCGGGGCATCGCTGCGCGAGTTCAACGAGATCTACGGCCGGCGCGCGCTGTCACGTGGCGCGATCGTCCTCATCGTCTCCGACGGCTGGGAGCGCGAGGACCCGGAGCTCGTCGGGCGCGAGATGGCGAAGCTCGCGCGCGCCGCATACGCGGTCGTCTGGGTCAACCCGCTCAAGGGGAATCCGCAGTACCAGCCGCTCGCGGGCGGCATGCGCGCGGCGCTGCCGTACGTCGACCGGTTCCTGCCCGGCCATAATCTGAGGAGTCTCGAGGAGCTGGCGGCGGTGCTCGCCGGCATCGAAAGGAGGCATGCAGCGTGAAAGAGATCCTGCCCGAGGTCGAGTCCTGGCGCGAGGCCGGCGAGAAGGTGGTGGTGGCGACCGTGGTCGCGACGCGCAGGTCGGCGCCGCGCCCCGTCGGCACGAGCCTCGCAGTGTCGGAGTCCGGAAAGATGTGCGGCTCCGTCTCCGGCGGATGTGTCGAGACCGACGTCTACGAGAACGCGATGGAGGTCATGCGGACGGGCGAGCCGAAGCTGCTCAGCTACGGCATCACCGACGACTTGGCCTGGAGCGTCGGCCTGCCCTGCGGGGGCGAGATCGACGTCTTCGTGGAGGCGGTCGAGTGAGTCTCGTCCGGCGACTCGCGCAGCTTCGTGAGGAGGGCGGGCGCGCCGTGCTCTTCACCGTCGTCGAGGGCGACGGTGTCGGCGCCAAGGCCCTCGTCGTCGAGGGTGCCGAGACACTCGGCGACGGCGTCCCCGAGGAGGCGCTCGCCCAATTCGACGAGCTGATCCGCCGCGGGCGCAGCCGGCTCGTCGAGGCCGACCGCGCCAAGGTGTTCGCCGAGTGGTACGGCCCGCCGCCACGCCTCTTCGTCTATGGGGCGGTCGACACGGCGGAGGCGCTCGCGCGCGGAGCGAAGCTGCTCGGCTGGACGGCAATCGTCGCCGACGCCCGCGCGACGTTCCTCACGTCCGAGCGGATCCCCTCGGCCGATCAGCTGATCGCCAAGTGGCCGGACGAAGCGATCGCCGAGATCGCACCGGACCACCAGACCGCGATCGTCGTGCTGACCCACGACGACAAGTTCGACGAGCCCGCGCTGATCGCGGCGCTCGACACCGAGGCCTTCTACATCGGCGCGCTCGGCTCGCGGCGGAACCAGGAGCGTCGACGTGAGCGGCTGCTCGAGGCCGGCGTCGCCGAGGAGAAGCTCGCGCGCATCCAAGGCCCGTGCGGCCTCGACATCGGGGCCGACACGCAGGCCGAGACCGCGCTCTCGATCCTCGGGGAGGTGCTCGCCGTGCGCGCCCAGCGTCCGGGCGGCCCGCTGCGTGAGGCGAAGCAGCGGATCCACGTCGAGGTGGCGTAGGGCCTGAACGCCGTGGGCGCCCTACGGTCGCCAGCTCTTGCGGCCCGACGCCCAGAGCTGAAACGGCAGGAGCGGCCACAGCACGACCTCGCGGAGCGAGGCGCGTCCCGACCTCCCCGCAGGCGAGGCGGAGCGCACGCGCACGCCTGTGTGCAGGAGGAGCCAGCGCAGGGCAACCTTCGCGCGCGGCGCATGCCACGACGACGTGACGATGACGACCTCGCGCGCGCCGACGCGGAGGACGTCGTTCAGCGCATTCGCCATGTTCTCGACAGTGGTGCGCGCGTCCGGGTCGACCACGACTTCGCGCGCGGTGCCGCGCCATGCTGCGCGCATCAGCTCCGCCTCGGAATGCCCACCGGACGTTCGGGCCCAGCCCGACAGCACCACGACGTCGTCCGCGGTCGCGACCTCGGCGGCGCGCTCGAGTCGCGCGGCGCAGACAGGGTGGAGCTCGACCTCGTCGCCGCTCGAGTAGCCGAGCACGACGACGACCCGCCCGCCGGTCACGACCGGCGGTGCCGCAGCCAGCGGAAGAAGAGGAGCGTGCCGACGACCGTCAGCACCAGCTTGACGGCCTTCTTGCCCTGCAGCTTCGACTCGCCGTGCTCGCGCTCGCGCATGTGCACGGCGACCTCCTCGACCCGCAGTCCCGCCTGCTTCAACCGCAGGAGCGCCTCGACCTCCGGTGCGCCGCTCACGTAGGGACGGGCCATCACCGGCATCGCCGCGCGGTTGACGGCGGCCATCCCGCTCGTCGGGTCGCGGAACGGTCGCCCGAGCCGTACGTGCATCGCCTTCTGCAGCAGGCCGATCCCGAGGCGACGTGCGGGTGAGGGCTCGTAGCGGTCGGCGACGTACCCCTCGCCCTCCGCAAAGCGCGAGCCGACGGCGACGTCGCAGCGGTCGGAGCGGACGAGGTCGAGCAGCCTCCGCAGCTCGTCGACGGGATGCTGGCCGTCCGCGTCGACCCTGCCGCAGTAGGCGTAGCCCCGCTCGTGCGCCTCGCGATACCCGGCTGCGATCCCCGCGCGCAGGCCACGGTTCTCGCCGAACGAGACGACGATCGCGCCGCCCGCGGCCGCGACCTCCGCGGTCGCGTCGGTCGAGCCGTCGTCGATCACCAGGACGTCCGCGGCCGGGAGCCCGGCGTGCAGCTCGTCGAGCACGCCGGGAAGGGCGCGCTCCTCGTTCCACGCTGGGATGAAGACGACGGTGTCGCTCGCCACGGCGGGAGCCTAGTCGGCGTCGGATGATCGATCATCGATTCGGCCGCCGTTGTAGAGTCGCCTGGGAGACGACGCAGCCACGAAAGGAGAGAACGCCGTGTCGGGTATCGAGGCGAAGTCGGACGCGATCTTCGAGCTGGTCGAGGAGGGGTCGGCAGTCGAGCAGCTGGCGACGGGCTTCACCTTCACCGAGGGGCCGATCTGGCACCCCGCCGAGCAGGTCCTCTACTTCTCCGACATGCCCGGCGACGTGCGCCGCAAGGTCACACTCGACGGTCAGGTGACCGAGGTGCGCCGGCCCTCGTTCAAGTGCAACGGGATGGTGCTCGAGGCGAGCCTCGACCTGCTCGTCTGTGAGCACGTGACGAGCTCGCTCGTCCGCGAGCGGCGCGACGGGGTGCGGGAGACGCTCGCCTTCCACTACGAGGGCAAGTACCTGAACAGCCCCAACGACGTCACCGTCCGCTCGGACGGGACGATCTACTTCTCCGACCCGTGGTACGGCCGCTTCCCCGGGTTCGGCGTCGAGCGTTCGCGCGAGCTCGGCTGGCAGGGCGTGTTCCGCATCCCGCCCGGCGGCGGACAGGACGAGCTCGAGCTGGCGGTGGCGCAGGACGAGTTCGACATGCCGAATGGGCTCTGCTTCTCGCCGGACGAGTCGCTCATGTACATCAACGACACGCCGCGCGCCCACATCAAGGTGTTCGACGTCGCCGCCGACGGCTCGCTCTCCAACGGGCGCATGTTCTTCGACGGCGTCGGCACCGGCGTGATCGAGGAGGGCATCCCGGACGGGATGAAGTGCGACGAGCGCGGCAACATCTGGGTCACCGGGCCGAAGGGCGTCTGGGTGATCTCGCCCAACGGCGAGCACCTCGGCACCGTGCTCGTGCCCGAGAACGTCGGCAACCACTCGTGGGGCGGGCCGGACTGGCACACGCTCTTCATCCCCTCGAGCACGTCCGTCTACACGATCCGAACGACCGTCGGCCCGCGGCGCGAGCCGTACATGGCGTAGATCCAGAGAAGGAGACGAGATGCCCGACTACAGCCTCGACGCATCGCGCTGCGTCCTCATCGTCCAGGACATGCAGAACGACGTGATCATCGACAACGGCGCGTTCGCCGAGTCCGGCTCGCCCCAGCACGCGAAGGACCAGAACGTCGTCGAGAACGTGAAGGACCTCGCCGCGTTCTGCCGCGGGAAAGGAATTCCCGTGATCCACGTCTGGTACATCGTCGAGCCGGGCGCCCCGGGCCTCAAGGTCAACGCGCCGCTCTTCGAGGGCGTCGCCGCGGGTGCGCTCGTCCGCGGGACGTGGGGCGCCGAGCCCGCCGAGGGGCTCGAGGCGCAGGACGGCGACTTCGTCGTCGAGAAGATGCGGATGTCGGCCTGGCAGGGGACGAAGCTCGAGAACCTGCTCGCCGGCCTCGGCCGCGACACGATCGTCGTCACAGGCGCGTGGACGAACATGTCGATCGAGCACACGTCCCGGACGGGGGCCGACAAGGGCTTCTTCATGGTCGTCCCGGAGGACGGCTGCTCGACGATGAACGCCGACTGGCACAACGCGTCGATCAACTTCGCGCTGCAGAACGTCTCGACGGTGACCAACTGCGCGGACGTCAAGGCGGCGCTCGCTTGAAGACGACCGATGACAGCCGAGGCTGAATCCTGAAGACGCGGGCCGCGCTCTTCCACGCGGTCGGGCAGCCGCTCGAGGTCGTCGAGATCGACCTCGCCGAGCCGCGCCCGCACGAGGTCGTCGTGCGGATGGCCGCGGTGGGCATCTGCGGCACCGATCTCCACCAGGTGAAGGGCGAGTTCCGCCGGCCGACGCCCATGGTGCTGGGGCACGAGGGCGCCGGGGTCGTCGAGGAGGTCGGCGACGCGGTCACCCGCATCCGGCCGGGCGACGACGTCGTTCTCTCCTGGGCGCCGTCCTGCGGCGAGTGCGCCGGCTGCCGTCGCGGCCGCCCCGCGACATGCCGGGTCCTGAACGCGGCCATCCCGAATGGAACGCTCCCCGACGGGACGACCGGGATGTCGTACGGGGGCAAGACGGTATACCGCGGCACCGCGACCGGCTGCCTCGCCGAGCGGGTCGTCGTGTCGGAGCAGGTCGCGCTGCCCCTCGCCGGGGCGGTCCCCTTCGAACAGGCCGCGCTCCTCGGCTGCGCGGTGCTGACCGGCGTCGGCGCCGTGCTCTACGCCGCCGGTGTGGAGCCGGGAGCGTCGGTGCTCGTGATCGGCGCTGGCGGCGTCGGTCAGTTCGTCGTCCAGGGCGCTCGGATCGCCGGAGCGGCGACGATCGTCGTCTGCGATCCGGTCGAAGGCAGGCTCGACGCCGCACGGGCGCAGGGCGCGACGCACGCCGTCGGGCCAGACGAGCTTCGCGGCCTCATGCGGGTCGAGCTCCCGGACGGCGCCGACTATGGGTTCGACGCGGTCGGCTACCCCGCGACGACCGAGACGGCCCTCCGCTCCACGCGCGACGGGGGCACCGCGGTGATCGTCGGACTGCCACCGCAGGGCGAGCGGCTCGATCTCGACCCCTTCGAGCTGATCCGGAAGGAGAAGCGGCTGACCGGGACGCTGTACGGCTCGGAGGACCCGGCGGTGGCGCTTCCGGTGATGCTGGAGCACGTCCGCGTCGGCCGCCTCGACCTGGCGTCGTCGCTCGGGCCGTCGTTCCCTCTCGACGAGGTGAACGCCGCCGTCGAGACGAGCCTCGCCGGCGAGGCCGGGCGCGTTCTCGTGGTGCCCTGAGCCTCAGAGCTCAGGGTCGCTCGGCTCCGGAAACGATGCCGAGAGCGCCTGGACGACCTCTTCCTGCAGCCACGAGAGCCAGTGGTACAGAGCGAGCCGAGGCGCGTCGGGGTCGTCGCGATCGAGCGGGCCGTAGCTCTCCTCCGTCACGTCGAGCTGCGTCCCGAGAACGAGTCGCAGGCTTTCGAGGCCGCCGAGCCAGGTGCGGAGCTCTGCCTCGGTCAGCGACTCCGCGTGAGCCGTCCGCTCGAGCTCGTGGAGCGCGGCGAGCTTCCCCTCGAGAAGGCCGGCGCCGACGAGGTCGGCGTACTCCACGTTGCTCTCGTCGTCGTCGACGAACGCAGGCGGGAAGAGCCGGTAGAGCGTCGGCTCGCCGGCGTCGAGCGCCTCCCGCAGCTGGGAAGGGAGCGCCGCGAGGACATTCCGCTCCTCCGCGGGAAGCCGCACTCGGTACGACCCGTCCCGTCGCCGATCGATGCCGCGGCGCACCGTCAGTCCTGCTGCATCGTCGCCCACAGGCCGTGCGCGTGCAGCCGCGAGACGTCGAGCTCCGCTTTCTCCCGCGTGCCGGTCGACACGGCCGCCTTGCCCTCGTGGTGCACCTGCAGCATGAGGCGCGTTGCCCTCGTCCGGGAGTAGCCGAAGAGCTGCTGGAGCACGAGGGTGACGTAGCTCATCAGGTTGATCGGGTCGTTCCAGACGATCACGACCCACGGCCGCTCGTCGATTGGCACGTCCTCCGACGACGGCTCCCGTACCTCGACCGGGGCTTCGACGACCTGGCTCACCCGCACCAGTGTGCCGACGGTGTCGTCTGCTGGCGGTTAATCAGCGTCGGTCGTCCGGCTCGGCGAGGCCTCGCCCTCGACCGCCGGCTCGTCGGAGCCGCTCGGGTCGGCCGCGGCCGGCTGCGGGTCCCGGGAGTAGAACTTCAACCGCTCGACGATGTCGGGGATCGGCTCGACGGACGCGTCGTCGTCCCCCTCCATGTCGAACTCGTCGTGCTGTTCCTGCTTGAAGCGCCGGCCGAGGCCGCCGCCGCGCTTGGCCTTCTCCTCGGCGCGCTGCCGGCGGCGCTCCTCCTCCGCGCGCAGCTTTTCCTCGGCTTGCCGTCGGCGCTCGTCCTCCTCGCGCTGCTTGGCCGCGGCCTTCTCGGCTTCGCGCGCGGCAGTCTCCTCGCGCTTGCGCCGCTCCGCGTCGAGCTTCTCCTGGACGCGCGCCTCCTCGGCCTGCCGCTTGGCCGCTTCCTTGGCCTCGATCTCGCGACGCTTGGCCGCTTCCTTCTCCTCGACCGCGCGGAGCTTGGCCTCCTCTGCCTCGCGCTTGGCGGACTCTCTCGCCTCGATCTCGCGTCGTTTCGCGGCTTCCTTCTCCTCGGCCTCGCGACGCTTCGCGTCCTCCTTCGCCGCCGCCTCGTCGCGCTTGCGCTGCTCTTCGGCCGCCTTCGCCTGCTGCCGCTCCTCCTCGGCACGTCGCTTCTCCGCTTCCTTCTCGTCGCGGCGGCGCCGACGGGCATCGGCGCGTGACTCCTTCCGCACCTCGGACGTCACCTCGCCGAGCTCGAGCTCCTCGAGCGGCTCGGGCGCCGCGGCCAGAGCGGCCGCCGCCTCCTGCTCGCGTCGCTCGGCCTCCTCGGCTTCGCGTCGCTCGGCTTCCTCCGCCTCGGCCCGCGCGCGCTCGTCGGCTTCGGCGCGGGCGCGTTCCGCTGCTTCTGCCTCGGCTGCGAGGCGCGCGGCCTCTTCGGCTTCGGCGCGGGTGCGTTCTTCGGCTTCGACCCTCGCGCGCTCGGCCTCGGCCTCGGCTTCGGCGCGGGCGCGCTCCTCGGTCTCGAGTCGTTCGCGCTCGGCGGCTTCCGCCTCGGCCCGTGCGCGTTCGGCAGCCTCCGCCTCGGCTGCGAGACGTGCTGC
>DASTKF010000069.1:0-3380 GCA_035716065.1 Gaiella sp. | reverse complement strand
GTCCACCAGTTGGACTTCCAGTCGTGGATGACGCCGACCCGGAGGCCGCCGGGGTGCACCTTCTGGCCCATTACGCGGCTACCTCCTGCTTCTTCTTGCTGCGCGACGCCTTCGGCTTCGCCTCGCTGGGCGCCGCCGACTCGACCGTTTCCGGTGCCTTGGTGGCCTGCTGCCGCTTGCGGCGCGGCTCCTCCACGGCGGCGACGACGACCGTGATGTGGCAGGTCCGCTTCTTGATCCGGTTCACGCGGCCGCGCGCGCGGGCGCGCCAGCGCTTGAGCGTCGGGCCCTCGTCGGCGTACGCCTCGAGCACGACGAGCTCGTCGCCGTCGAGACCGTGCGCCGACTCGGCGTTGGCGACGGCCGAGGCGAGCACGCGGTCGATCTCGCGCGCCGCTGCGCGCGGCGTGAACGCGAGCACCGTCCGCGCCTCGGGCACCGTGCGGCCGCGGATCAGGTCGAGCACGAGCCGGGCCTTGCGCGCGGACATGCGAACCCACCGCGCCTGCGCGCGAACCGTCGTCGGGGTGTCGGTCGTAGCCGCCATCAGCGCTTCTTCACCTGAGCCTGCCGGTCGCCGGCGTGGCTGCGGAACGTCCGTGTCGGCGCGAACTCGCCGAGCTTGTGCCCGACCATCTGCTCGGACACGAAGACCGGCACGTGCTTGCGGCCGTCGTGGACGGCGATCGTGTGGCCCACCATCTCGGGGAAGATCGTCGAGGCCCGCGACCAGGTGCGGATCATCCGCTTCTCCCCGGCGGCGTTCATCGCCTCGACCCGGGAGAGCAGCCGCTCCTCGACGAAAGGCCCCTTCTTCGAAGACCTGCTCATTTAGCGCCTCTCCTTGCCGCGGCGGCGGCCGCGGACGATCAGCTTGTCGGATTCCTTGTGCTTGCGGCGGGTGCGCTTCCCGATCGTCGGGACGCCCCACGGCGTCACGGGGTGATGGCCCTTGGACTTGCCCTCGCCGCCGCCGTGCGGGTGGTCGACGGGGTTCATCGCGGTGCCGCGGACGGCCGGGCGCTTGCCCAGCCAGCGGCTGCGCCCCGCCTTGCCGCTCGACTCGTTCGCGTGGTCGGTGTTGCCGACCTGGCCGACGGTCGCGCGACAGGTGAGCAGCACGCGCCGCATCTCGCCGGAGGGAAGGCGGAGCACACCGTAGGGCGCGTCCTTGGCGACGAGCTGGATACCCGAGCCGGCGGAGCGCGCGAGCTTCGCGCCCTGGCCGGGCCGGAGCTCGACGGCGTGGACGACGGTGCCGGTCGGGATGTCCGCGAGCGGCAGGGCGTTGCCCGGCTTGATGTCCGCGCCGGTTCCGGCCTGGACGGTCGCGCCCACACGCAGCCCGACCGGCGCGAGGATGTAGGCCTTCGCGCCGTCGGCGTAGTGCAAGAGTGCGATCCGCGCCGAGCGGTTCGGGTCGTACTCGATCGAGGCGACCCTGGCCGGCACGCCGTCCTTGACGCGCTTGAAGTCGATCCTGCGGTAGCGGCGCTTGTGGCCGCCGCCCTGGTGGCGCGTCGTGATGCGCCCGCGGTTGTTGCGCCCGCCCGTCTTCTTGAGCGGCTCGAGCAGCGACTTCTCGGGCGTCGACGTCGTGATCTCCTCGAACGAGGAGGTCGCCATCTGACGGCGTCCCGCGCTCGTCGGCTTGTACTTCTTGACTGCCATCAGACCTGTGCCCCTTCGAAGATCTCGATCGACTCGCCCTCGCGGACCTGGACGATCGCCTTCTTCCAGCCGGGCCTCGTGCCCTTGAAGAGCCCGCGGCGCTTCGGCTTCGACTGCACCTGGACGATGTTCACGCGCTCGACGTGCACTCCGAAGAGCTCCTCGACCGCCTGCCGCACCTGGGTCTTGTGCGCGTCCGGATGCACCTTGAACGTGTACCGCCCCTCGGCGATCCCGGAGTAGCTCTTCTCGGAGACGACCGGTGTCAGGACGACCTGCTCGTTCGTGAGACCGCTCATGCCGACGCCTCCTTCCCGGCGCGTTGCTCGACGAGTGGGAGGGCGCTCTCGGTGACGACGAGCGCGCGCGCCCAGACGACGGCCGCGACCTCGAGCTCGGCCGGCACGGTGACGAGCACGCGCTCGAGGTTGCGGAAGGACTTGACGACGGCCTCCTCGTCCTCGTGGGCGACGACGAGCACGGGCGCGTCCTTGCCCCACGCCTCGAGAACGTCCTTCGCCTGCTTCGTCGACGGGGCGTCGAAGGACCCCGCGTCGAGCACGGCGAGCGTCCCCTTCGCTGCGTGGTGCGAGAGCGCGCCACGCAGCGCGGCGCGGCGTGCCTTCCGGTTGACCTTCACGTCGAAGCTCCGCATCCCTGGCGGGAAGACGACCCCACCGCCCGTGAACTGCGGCGCGCGGATCGTGCCCTGGCGGGCGCGGCCGGTGCCCTTCTGGCGCCACGGCTTCGCGCGGCCGCCGGAGACGAGCCCGCGGCTCTTGGCGCCACGCGTGCCGCTACGTGCCGCGTTGAGCTCCGACCGAACCGTCTCGTGGACGAGATGCGGCTTGACCTCGGCCTCGAACACGCCCGCGTCGAGCGCGACGTCACCGGCCTTGCCGCCGAGCACTGCAGCCTTGACCGCCATCAGCGCTCCACCGCCCGGATCTCGACGAGCCCGCTCTTCGGGCCCGGAACGGCGCCGCGGACGAGCAACAGGTTGCGCTCGGCGTCGACCTGGTGGACGACGAGACCCAGCTGGGTCACGCGCCCGGCGCCCATGTGGCCGGCCATCTTCTTGCCCTTGAACACGCGCGACGGCGTGGCCGAGGCGCCGACCGAGCCGGGCTTGCGGACGTTGTGCGAGCCGTGGCTCACCGGGCCGCGGCTGAAGTTGTGGCGCTTGATCGTGCCCTGGAAGCCCTTGCCGATCGACGTGCCGGAGACCTTGATCCGGTCGCCCGGCTCGAACGACTCGACGGTGACGCTCTCGCCCACTTGCAGCTCGCTCGGGCCGCGGAACTCGACGAGGTGCCGGTGCCCGTTGACGCCGGCCTTGCGCAGATGCCCGAGCTCGCCCTTCGACAGCTTGCGGTCGACGACGGGCTCGAAGGCGAGCTGAACGGCGTCGTAGCCGTCCGCCGCCTGCGTGCGCAGCGTCACGACCGGGCACGGCCCGGCCTCGATCACGGTGACCGCCTCGACGTTCCCGGTCTCCTCGTCGAAGACCTGCGTCATGCCGAGCTTCCTGCCGACGATGCCCTTCATCACAGCTTGATCTCGATGTCGACGCCGGCCGGGAGGTCGAGCCGCATGAGCGAGTCGACCGTGCGCGGCGTGGGGCTGTGGATGTCGATCAGGCGCTTGTGCGTACGCACCTCGAAGTGCTCGCGCGAGTCCTTGTCGATGAAAGGCCCGCGGATCACGCA
>DASTKF010000068.1:0-3115 GCA_035716065.1 Gaiella sp. | reverse complement strand
ACCGACCGCGTGCCGACGACGGGCGTCCACTGGCCGCCGGGCCACCAGCGCACCGACGTGACCTCGAGCTCGAGCGTCCCCGCGCCTGCGGCCACCGGCGTCCCGCGCAACCCGAGCGAGAACTGCATCCCGAGCCGCGCCGGGAAGAGCAGCCGCTCGCCCGCGTTCAGGTACGGGAACGGGTTCACGGCGGCGCCGTCCTTCGGATGCACCTCGAAGTGGAGATGGTGGTTGCCCTCGGCGTCGCCCGAGTCGCCCACGTACCCGATCTGCTGGCCGGCGGTCACCTTCGCGCCGTCCTCGACCGCGAACGAGGTCCCGAGCTTGCACCCGCCCTTGTCCTCGGACGCCTCCGTGAGGTCGTTGTTCAGATGGATGTAGAGGTATGTCGTGCCGCTCTTGCCGTACAGGTAGAGCATGCAGCCCGCGCGCGCCGACGTCGTCCACCACTTGACCTTCCCCGCCTCGGCGGCGATCGCGGGAGTACGCCACGGCACGTTCTCGATGTCGATCCCCTGGTGGCTCCCCTGCACGCGGGGATCGCCGAAGTTCATGGTGTAGGGGTAGTCCCCGATCAGCGGGAAGACGATCGGGTTCCCGTCCACGAGACCCGGCTTCGGGGCCGCGCCGGGGGACGCGACGACTGCCGCCGCGAGAAGGGCGGTGAGAATGAGGAGAGAGACCCCTCGTGCTGTCGTCCGGTGGCGAGTCATGGGCTCCGGTGCGCCGCGCGAAGGGCGGGACACTACCAGAGCAAGGGGACTGCAAGGGGACTGGCACCCGCAGGGTGCCTGTCCCCGGCGAGCCATGGGGTGGAGCCCCGTGTGGCCCAAGCGTCACAGGGGTCAGGCACCCTGCGGGTGCCAGACCCCGCCAGTCTTCACGTAGTTAGAGTCACGCGCGTGAAGATCGCCGTGTGCGTGAAGCAGGTGCCGGACGCGACCGTCCACAAGCGGCTCGACCCGGGCACGAACCGGCTCGACCGCTCCGGCGAGGGCGCGCTCAACGCGACCGACGTCAACGCCGTGGAGGAGGCGCTCCGCCTCAAGGAGGCGTCCGGAGGCGAGGTCGTCGTGATCTCGCTCGGGCCGGAGAAGGCGATGGATTCCCTCCGGAAGGCGCTCGCGATGGGCGCCGACCGCGCCGTGCTCGTCTCCGACGACGCGGCGGCCGGCTCCGACCTCGTGGCGACGAGCCGCGCGCTCGCGAAGGCGCTCGAGCGCGAGGAGGCCGATCTCGTGCTCTTCGGCCAACAGTCGAGCGACGGCGACGGCGCGGTCCTGTGGGCCGCGGTCTCCGACCGCCTGCGCCGGCCGATGGTGTCGCAGGTCGCGGAGCTCACCGCCGACGGCGACGCCGTCACCGGCAAGCGGCAGACGGAGTTCGGGTACGACGTGATCGCTGCCCCGCTTCCCGCGGTCGTGGCCGTCTCGGACGCGATCAACGAGCCCCGCTACCCGTCGCTCAAGGGGATCATGGGCGCCAAGTCGAAGCCGCAGGAGGTCGTCTCGCTCGCCGACCTCGGCGTCGATCCCGGCGAGGTGGGCGAGGCCGGCTCCCGCACGACCGTGCGCGCAGTCGCTCCCCCGCCGGCGAAGAGCGACCAGGTGAAGATCGAGGACGACGGCAGCGGAGCGGAGAAGATCGTCGACTACCTCGCGGAACGGAGGCTGATCTGATGTCGACGCTCGTCTTCCTCGAGACGCATGAAGGAGAGCCGACGAAGGGCGGGCTCGGCGTGCTCTCGAAGGCAGCAGCGCTCGGCGCCGGCGACGTCTCTGCGGTCGTGCTCGGGACGGGCGTCCGTGGTGCCGCCGCGAAGGCCGGCGCGCACGGCGCGGCGAAGGTCTTCGTCGTCGAGGACGACGCGTTGGCCGCTCCGCTCCCGCAACCGCGCGTGGACGCGCTCGAGGCGGTCGTGGCCGAGTCCGGCGCGGAGAACATCCTCTTTGCGGCGTCGGTGCTCGCGGCCGACGTCGCCGCTGGCCTCGCGGCGCGCCTCGAGGCCGGTCTCAACTGGGACCTCACCGACCTTCGCGTGGACGGCGGCGAGCTCGTGGGCACGCGCCCGGCGCTCGGCGACACGGTGCTCGTCGAGGTCGGCTGGACGTCGACACCGCGCATCGGTCTCGTCCGCTCGGGGACGTTCGACGCAGTCGAGTCCGGCGGCACGGCCGAGGTGCAAGAGGTCTCCGCGACGTTCCAGGACTTCTCCACGCAGGCGCGGCTCGTCGACCACCTGCAGGAGGAGTCGAGCGGCCCGTCGATCGAGGACGCGGACGTGATCGTCGCGGGCGGGCGCGGGCTCGGCGGGCCGGAGGGCTTCTCGATGTGCGAGGAGCTCGCGGCGGCGATCGGCGGCGCCGTCGCCGCGACGCGCGCCGTGGTGGATGCCGGTTGGTACCCGTACTCGGCCCAGGTTGGCCAGACGGGCAAGACCGTCTCGCCGAAGCTCTACATCGCGCTCGGCATCTCCGGCGCCATCCAGCACAAGGTCGGGATGCAGGGGTCCGGCACGATCGTCGCGATCAACAAGGACCCGAACGCCCCGATCTTCGACTTCGCCGACCTCGGCGTCGTCGGCGACCTGGCGCAGATCGCGCCGAAGCTCACCGAGCTCCTGCGGGCGCGCCAGTAGACCGATGAAGGGCGTCCGCCCGGCCGACTTCCCGCCTCCCTTCAGCGACGCCGAGGCGATCGGCCCGCCGACGGACGCACCGGACGAGCGGATCGACGTCGGGATCCTGATCGTCGGCGGCGGCCCGGGCGGGCTCGCGTGCGCCGTCAGGCTCGGCCAGCTGCTCGAGGAGCACCCGGACATGCGGGAGCAGCTCGGCGAGGTGCCCGTCGCGGTGCTCGAGAAGGGCAAGCAGCCGGGGTCGCACCTTCTCTCCGGCGCGGTGATGAACCCGCGCGCGATCCGCAAGCTGTTCGCGGGGCGGCTCGCCATCGAGGACATGCCGACGTACGGCCAGGTGGAGCACGAGGCCGTCTACCTCCTCACGAAGGGCAGCGCGCTTCGCATCCCGCCGCCGCCGACGATGATGAACCGCGGTAACTGGGTCGTCTCGGTCTCCGAGCTCGGGCGCTTTCTGGCCGAGCAGGCGGAGGCGGG
>DASTKF010000067.1:0-4396 GCA_035716065.1 Gaiella sp. | reverse complement strand
TGATCTCCGGGTACAGCCTCCGCACCTCGCGCAGCTTCCGGTTCTTGCGGGTGACGAGGGACTGCTTCATCACGGTGACCTCGATGTAGAGATCCTGCTCGGGGAGGTAGAAGTCGGGCGTGAACGCGCTCGTGACGCGGCCTTCGGCGTCGCGCTCGAGCACGAACGATCGCGGCTCGTACTCCCAGGGAATCCCGTACCAGTCGAGGATGTGCGCGCACTCGCGCTCTGCGCCGTTGACGAAACGCGGCGTCGCGGTGCCGCGATATGCCTGGAACGACACGGTTTCCGGGAGCGTCTCCGGCACCGTCCCGAGGGTAGCGACCGGCCCGGACGTCGCCGTAGACTCCGACGGATGGACGAGCGCCCCTTTCGGATCGCCCACCTCTCCGACCTCCACTGCGGGGGGCCGTACTTCGAGGCAGCGCTCCTGGACCGCGCGATCTCCGAGATCAACGAGTTGGGGCCGGACATGGTCATCTGCACCGGCGACCTGACGACCTTCGGCTTCAAGCACGAGTACCAGATGGCGCGGCAGTACCTCGACCAGCTCAACTGCGACGCGTTCGTCGTGGTGCCGGGGAACCACGACGCGCGCAACGTCGGCTACGTGCACTTCGAGGAGCTGTTCGGAAACCGCTCCTCCGTCCTGCGGAAGGGCGGCGTCAGGGTCGTCGCGGTCGACTCGACCGAGCCCGACCTCGACCACGGCCAGATCGGCCGGGGCCGCTACTCGTGGATCGAGGAGCAGTTCGCCGCCGAGCCGTCGGAGTTCCGGATCTTCGTGCTCCACCACCATCTGCTCCCCGTGCCCGGCACAGGACGGGAGCGCAACGTCGTCTACGACGCGGGCGACGCGATCGAGTGCCTGCTTCGCGCGCGAGTCCATCTCGTGCTCTCGGGGCACAAGCACGTGCCATACGCGTGGCGGCTCGAGAATCTCTTCGTCGTCAACACGGGGACGGTTTCCTCGCTGCGCCTGCGGGGAAACACAAGACCCTGTTACAACGTGGTGGAGATCAACGGTCATCACGTGTCGATCTCGCGTCGCCATCCTTTCCACGGCGAGGAGCGCATCATCCAGTTCTCGACCGAGACGTTCGCGTACGAGAAGTACACCGGCCGCATCGAGGAAGAGGTGACGACGCGGGGATGAGACGCGTGGTCGCGATCGTCGACGGCGAGCACTATCCGCCCGTCGTCCGCGCGGCGCTCGAGGAGATCGACGATCTCGTCGTGGCTGCCGTGCTCGTCGGCGGCACCGAGAAGCTCCGAGGCGACGTCGACGGCTACGGCGTGCCGCTCGAGCCGTCCGTCGAGTCCGCGATCGACCGCCACCAGCCGGACCTGATCCTCGACCTCTCGGACGAGCCGGTGCTCGGGCCGCCCGAGCGCCTCGCGCTCGCCAGCCGCGTCCTGGCGCTCGGCGTCCCGTACGAGGGCCCGGACTTCCGGTTCGACCCACCGCCGGCGACCGTCGTGGACGTGCCGACCCTGGCCGTGATCGGCACCGGCAAACGGGTCGGGAAGACCGCCGTCACCGGGCATGTCGCGCGACGCCTCGCGTCGACACGGCGCACCGTCGTCGTGGCGATGGGGCGGGGAGGGCCGCCCGAGCCCGAGGTCGTCGTCGCCCGACCGACGGTCGAGACGCTGCTCGAGCTCTCGCGCGACGGCAGGCACGCGGCCTCCGACCACCTCGAGACGGCGATCGTCGCGGGCGTCACGACGGTGGGATGCCGCCGCTGCGGCGGCGGGCTGGCCGGCGCCGTCGCGGTCTCGAACGTCCTCGAGGGCGTGTCGGTCGCGACCGGCCTCGGCGCGGAGCTCGTCGTCCTCGACGGCAGCGGGGCCGCATTGCCGCCCGTCGCAGCCGACCGTCGCGTGCTCGTCGCGTCCGCCGCGCAGCCGGTGGCGGTCACCGGCGGGTACCTGAACGCCTACCGCGCCCGGATCTCCGACCTCGTCGTCCTCACGATGGCGGAGGACAACGCGCCCCATGCGGAGCTGCGCGACGCGCTTCGGGCTCACCTGCGACCCTGGACGCCGGTCGTGCGCACGGTGCTGCGGCCGCGGCCGCTCGAGCCGGTGGACGGCGCGAGCGTCGCGTTCTTCTGCACGGCGCCGCCCGAGCGTCACCAGCGGCTCGCGGAACACCTCGAAGCCGCGCACGGCGCCCGTGTCACCTCGGTGTCCGGCAACCTCTCCGACCGCGTCCGCCTGCGGGAGGACATCGCTGCCGCCGACGCCGACGTCTTCCTTCTCGAGCTGAAGGCCGCCGCGGTCGACGTCGTCGTCGAGGAGGCGAGCCGCCGCGGCGTGCGCGTCGTCGTCGCCGCGAACGACATCGTCCCGCTCCCGGGAGAGTCGATGCTCGACGAAGCGCTCGAGCGGCTTGCCGCCGAAGCGGTCGCCCTGGTTCCGGAGACGGTTCGGTCGCGATGACCGAGCGCCGCTACCTCGCTCCGCTCCCCCTCGGAGGCGACGACGACCCGCCCTGGTCGAAGGGGCTCATGTCGCGCGCGCTCGCGGCGACGGGCCTGACGGTGACCCGGGCATACGAGCTGGCCCGCCGGGCCGAGGCGGACATGGCGGAGCGGGGAACGGATCGCCTCGACCTCGACCGGCTCGGCGAGCTCGCGTCGGAGGTACTGGGCGAGGCCGAGGGTGGCCGGACGATGCGACGACTCCGGCGGCTCCATGCGCTGCGCCAGCTCGACGTCCCGATCATTCTGCTCGTCGGGGGCGCAACCGGCACCGGCAAGTCGACGATCGCCACCGAGGCGGCGCACCGGCTCGGCATCACACGCGTCACGTCGACGGACTTCATCCGACAGACGATGCGGGCGTTCTTCTCGCCGGCGTTCATGCCGTCGGTGCACTTCTCGAGCTTCGACGCCGGGCTGGCGCTCACCAAGGCAGAGGAGGAGGAAGCAGGCGACGCGCGCCTGCTCGGCTTCCTCGACCAGACCCGGAACGTGCTCGTCGGAGTCGACGCGGCCATCGACCGCTCGCTCGCCGAGGGGTGGTCGATGGTGCTCGAGGGGGTGCACCTCGTCCCGGGGATGGTCGACGTCGAGCGCGGCAGCGCCATCGTGGTGCAGTGCCTCGTTGCGATCGAGGACGAGGATCTCCACCGCAGCCACTTCTGGGTGCGCGACTACGCGACCGAGGGGCTGCGCCCGCTCGAGCGCTACATCGACGCGATGCCCGAGATCCGCCTCATCCAGAATGCGCTCATCGAGCGGGCGCACCGCTTCGATGTGCCCGTGATCATGAACGCGACCCTCGACCAGGCGATGGGCGAGGTGCTCGACCTGGTGCTCTCCACCGCCGAACGGCTGGCACGCGTCACCGTCTAGAGTCGGCAGCGGTGGCCGACTGCCTCTGCACCCGCTACGCGAAGGCGACTGAATGGGCGGCGCTCGCGGGCGCACGCTGGCTCGGCCGCGCCGACGAGGAGGCGGCCGAGGACGCTGCCGCGAGCGCGATGAAGGCCGCGCTCGAGGATCTTCCGATCGACGGCCAGATCGTCTTCGGGGCACGGTCCGGCGAGGCGCTCGAGCCGGGCGGGAGGATCGGCGCCGGCGGCGATCGCGTCGACCTGGCGCTCGACCCGATCGAGGGGCGCGGCGTCGTCGCGCGCGGCGGCGTAGGCGCCATGGCCATGTTGGCGGTCGCCCCCGAGGGCGCGCTCCGCCGGCTGCCCGAGATGTACATGCGCTCGATCGCCGTCGGCCCTCGCGCCCGCGGTGTGATCGACCTGCACCGCCCGGTCGCGGAAAACGTCCAGCAGGTCGCAGAGAGCTTCGGACGCCAGCCGCTCGACATCACCGCGCTCGTTCTCGACCGGCCGCGGCATCACGATCTGATCGAGGAGCTTCGTAGCTCGGGCACGCGGATCAAGCTGATCGGGGACGGAACCGTCACCGCCTCGATCTCGGCGGCGATCCGCGGCACGAACGACCACCTGGCGATCGGCATCGGCGGGACGCGCCAGGCCGTTCTCACGGCCGCCGCGCTCCGCTGCCTCGGCGGCGGGATGCAGGCCCAGCTCTGGCCGACGACGCGCTCCCAGATCGACGCCGCCCATGAGATCGGGATCGAAGACGTCGCACACGTGTTCACCGAGGAGGACCTCGCTCCGGGCGACGTGATCGTCGTCGCGACGGGGATGACGAACGGCGACCTGCTCCGCGGCGTCCGCTTCCTCGCCGACTCTGCGCGCACGCACTCGCTCGTGATGTGCATGCGCTGCAACTGGGTGCGCTTCGACGACGGGATCCACTTCTTCGCCCGCGAGCGCAAGGAAGAGGTGCGCTTGCTCGGCTGACCTTGCCTGCGAGGCAGGAATCTGCACAAGCGGAGACGGCCTCGAACGGGCGCAGTCTCCCCG
>DASTKF010000066.1:0-4654 GCA_035716065.1 Gaiella sp. | reverse complement strand
CGTCTCCGCATCCCGTGGACGGCCGCCGTGCCCGTCGCCCTTCCGGTGATCACGCGCGCGGCGCTGACGAGCGCGGAGTTCAAGGCGAACGACCGCACGCCGGCGGTGCTGTCGCTCGTCGCGGGCCGCGTCGACGGATCGGTGGAGCGGCCTCAGCTCCTGCCGCTCGCGCGGCTCGAGATCGTGCTGTTCCGCGGCAAGCGCCGCGTCGGAACCCTCGTCCGCCTCCGGGATCTCCTGCCCGGTCGGTACGCCTTCGGCGTCACCGGACGCGGCCCGCGGGGGGCGCGGCTGCCGCCCGGCGCGTACCGATTGAGGGTCATCGGCGTGCCCGTCGGAGGCGGGAGCCCGACCGTCGTCGCGATCCCCTTCCGCTTGCGCTAGATGCCCGCTAGCATCACGCGCGTCGTGCGAGGCGCGCGCAGCAGCCGATGAGCACCACCGAGGCGGCAAGCCACCTTCACGAGAACCCGTACGCGCTCGCACGGGCACAGCTCCAGCGCGTCGCCGACACCTTCGGCGTCGACCCCAACCTGGTCAGCGTCCTCTCGGAGTGCAAGAAGACGGTCGAGGTCTCGGTGCCCGTGGCGATGGACGACGGGACGACGAAGGTGTTCGAGGGATACCGCGTGGTGCACAACGTCACCCGTGGCCCCGCGAAAGGCGGCATCCGCTACCACCCGGGGGTCACGCGCGACGAGGTGAAGGCGCTTGCGATGTGGATGACCTGGAAGTGCGCGCTGATGGGGCTCCCGTTCGGCGGCGCGAAAGGCGCGGTGGTCTGCGATCCGAAGGTCCTCACGCCCGACGAGCTCGAGCGGCTGACGCGGCGCTACACCACGGAGATCATCAACGAGATCGGGCCCGAGAAGGACATCCCGGCGCCCGACGTCGGCACCAACGCCCAGGTCATGGCCTGGATCTTCGACACGTACTCGATGAACGTCGGCTACTCGGTGCTGGGCGTCGTCACGGGAAAGCCCCTTGCGATCGGCGGCTCTGTCGGCCGCGACGGAGCGACCGCACGCGGCGTCCTCTATTGCATTCGCACCGCGCTCCAGAAGGAGGGCCGCCGCTTCCCCGACACGCGGCTGGCGATCCAGGGCTTCGGGAACGTCGGCCGGAACCTGGCCCGCCTGCTGTCGGAGGAGGGTGCACGCGTGATTGCCCTCTCGGACACGAGGGGCGCCGTCGTCAACCAGTACGGCATCGACGTGCAGGCGGCGATCGCCCACAAGGCCGAGCACGGGGCGCTCGAAGGGCTGCCCGGCACGGAGGAGGCGACGAACGAGGAGCTGATCGAGCTCGAGTGCGACGTCCTCGTCCCCGCCGCGCTCGAGCAGGCGATCACCGCCGACAACGCGCCGAGGATCAAGGCGCACATGATCTGCGAGGCCGCGAACGGCGCGACCACGCCCGGCGGCGACGAGATCCTCGAGGACCGCGGCGTCCTCGTGCTCCCGGACGTCGTCGCGAACGCCGGCGGCGTCGTCGTCTCGTACTTCGAGTGGGTCCAGGGCCTCCAGGAGTACTTCTGGAAGGAGTACGAGGTGAACGCGAAGCTGAACGACATCGTCGTGCGCGCGTTCGAGGAGACCTGGTCGGCGCGCGAGCGTTTCGCGACGAGCATGCGCATGGCCGCCTACGGGCTCGCGGTGCAGCGCGTCGCCGAGGCGACCGTCACTCGCGGGCTCTATCCGTAGGCGGGGCCCGTGATGCGCCGGAGGACCTGACATGAGTCGCGTCTCCGTCTTCACGGCGTCCGGGTGTCATCTCTGTGAGCCTGTCGTCGAGGCGGTGCGGGCGGTCTGCGGCGAGGACTTCGAGCTCGTCGACATCACGTCCGACCCCGAGCTGGAGCGTCGGTATCGCGAGTGGATCCCGGTGGTGAAGGTCGACGGAATCGAGCGGTTCAGGTACGAGCTGACGGAGGACGACCTGCGCGAGGTTCTCTAGCGGCAGCGGCGCAGCCGATGCCCCGCCGACGGTTCCCCCGGCCGCGCGGAGCGGGCCTCGGCAGAATGTGCGGAGTTGTCACAAACTCTGCAAGGGAGGGCGTAGGTGGCGGAACGCTTGACGGTTGGCGTCGCTGCGCGGCTGAGTCGGTACCTCCAGGTGCTGACGCAGGCGCGGAAGATGGGCAAGGACAGGATCTCCTCACAGGAGATCGCCGAGTACACGAACATCAACGCGACGCAGATCCGTCGGGACCTCTCCGGCTTCGGGAAGTTCGGCAAGCGGGGAGTCGGGTACTCCGTCGACTCGCTGCTCTCCGAGATCCGGAAGATCCTCCGCACCCAGGGCCAGCACAACATCGCCCTCGTCGGCGCGGGGCGGCTCGGTGCGGCGATTGCCTCGTCGCCGATCTTCGCCGAGCACGGAATCACGATCGCGGCCGTCTTCGACAGCGACCCGGAGAAGGTCGGCACGCTGCTCGGGGGCGTCCCGGTCAGCTCCCTCGACGACCTCGACGCGGTGGTGCGCGATCGCAGCATCGTCGTCGGCGTCCTCGCCGTCCCTGCCGAGTCGGCGCAGGAGGCGTCCGACGCGCTCGTCGACGCCGGCGTGAAGATCGTCTTCAACTACACGCAGGCGCTGATCGACTCGCCCGCCGACGTCCAGATCCACACGTCGAACCCGGCCGTCGAGCTGCTCTACGCTCTGTACTTCCACCTGACCTAGTGCAGGCCGTCGCGGCTCGCCCGGGCAGGATGTGCGGATGCGCATCCTGCTCTGGCACGGGTACCTCCTCGGCGGAACCGGGTCGAATGTCTACACCCGGCAGCTCGCGCGGGAGTGGTCGCGCGCCGGGCACGACGTCACCGTCCTGAGCCAGGAGTCACGGCCCGAGGCGTACGACCTCGGTGGCGCGTCCACTCTGCAGCCCGACGTCGGCGGCTTCCTACCGGTCTTCGTGGTCGACCGCTACGACGGCTTCGACGACGTCCGCCGCGTCCCCGACTGCACGCGCGAGGAGCTCGAGCGCTGGGTCGAGGCGAACGCCGCGGCGGTGCGCGGGTTGCTTCCCGCCGACCTCGTCTTCACGAACCACGTGCTGCTCGGCGGGCCGGTCGGCGCAGCGTCCGGCGCGCCCTTCGCGGTCAAGGCGCACGGCTCGGAGCTGGAGTACGCGATGCGGGGGCGGCCGGACCTCGGGGCGTGGGGCGCGGAAGCGCTCAGCGCGGCCCGGGCAACCTTCGTCGGCTCGGGGCACATCCGGGAGGTGCTCACCGAGGTCTGCGGGCCGACCGAGCGCGTGCACGACGTTCCGCCCGGGGTCGACGTCGAGCTCTGGCGGCCGGAGGAGCGTCCGACGGCGCTCGCGGCATTGCTCGCCGAAGCCCGCCTCGATGCGCCGAATCCCGGTAACGCCGAGGAACGGCTCCCCGACGCCGGCAACGCCGCACGGTTCGAGACGTTCCTGGACGGTGACCTGCCGACGGTCGTGTACTTCGGGAAGCTGATCGAGCAAAAGGGCGTCCACGTGCTGCTCGAGGCGTTGCGCGGTGTGAACGCGCGTGCCGTCGTCGTCGGCTTCGGCCCGGAGCGAGCCGCGCTCGAGTCACAGGCCGTCGCGGAAGGAGTCCGCGCCCTCTTCACCGGTCCGCTCGAGCACCGCCACCTGCGCCACCTCCTGGCGCTCGCGGACACCTGTGTCGTGCCGTCCGTCTTCCCGGAGGCCTTCGGCATGGTGGCTGCGGAAGCCGCGGCCGCGGGCTGCCCGCCCGTCGTCTCGCACCACTCCGGGCTGGCGGAGGTCGCCGCGGAGCTCGCGGCGGAGCTACCGCCTTCGATCGGGCCGCTCGTCTCGTTCCCGGCCGGCGACGCCGGCGCCCTGCGCGAGCGGCTCACCCGGCTGCTCGCCCTCTCTGCGCCGGATCGCGAGGCGTTGCGCGCGACGGTGCGTCGGGTCGCCGAAGAGCGGTGGAGCTGGGCCGGCATCGCGCGCCGTCTGCTCGATCTCTCCAAGTGACACTGTGTCACTTGGAGTGGGGCGCCCGGCATTCGGGACGCGGCCGGCGGCGCCGCTATGGGAAGGGAAGCGTCGTCTAGCCTTCCCGCTCCATGGGTGAGTCGACCGGCGGCGAGCCGTACGAGCGGGTCCTCGAGGAGGCCTACCAGCGCTTCGAGGAGGCGGACGATTTCACGGTCTCGGTCGAGGAGGAGTTCGCGCTCCTCGACCCGGAGACGCTCGACCTCGTCAACCGCTTCGAGGACGTGCAAGCAGCGGTGCGGGGCACGGCACTCGAGCCGAACTTCGCCGGGGAGCTGATCGCGTCGGAGGCGGAGGTGAAGACGGGCAAGCAGGCGTCGTTCGCGGACGTCCCGGCGGCACTCGCCGAACGCCGCGCCCAGCTCGCGGCCCTCGTCGAGCCGCTTGGCCTCACGCTCGGCGCGACCGGCACCCATCCCTGGGCGAGCTGGCGCGACCAGCGCATCATCGACACGCCGCACTACCGGCGGAACGACGAGATCCTCCGCTACGTCGTCTGGCGCAACAACACGTTCGGCGTCCACACGCACGTCGCGATCCGGGGCGCCGACCGCGCGGTGCGCGTCGCGTCCGCGCTCCGCAACTGGCTGCCCGAGCTGCTCGCCGTCTCCGCGAGCTCACCGTTCCACGAGGGGGTCGACACCGGCCTCCACTCGGCCC
>DASTKF010000065.1:0-4044 GCA_035716065.1 Gaiella sp. | reverse complement strand
GTCCGGCCGGGGTGGCGCTTCGCCGTCTCGAAGACGCGCATCGCGTCGCCGCCGATCGATGTCGGCAGCACCTGGCTCGCGCTGTACGAGACGAAGTACGCCCGCGTCAGCCACCAGAAGCGCTCCTCCATGCGCTGCGCGCGCATCAGCCACTGCCAGCGAAGGGCCATCGGCAACGCGGTGCCGATCATGATCGCGACCGCGAGCGCGAACCACCACGGATCGGCGTCGAGCAGGGTGTCGACGATCTCGTGGATGTCGACCTTCCAGACGAGGTACGCGATCGCGAGCCCCGTGACGAGGAGCGTCAGGCCGATGCGGACCGACCGCCGTCTCATGCCGTGAAGCGTTCGCGGACGCGGCGGAGCGCCTCGACCACGTCCGCGATGTCCTCCTCCGAATGCGCCGGGGAGAGCGGGAGCGAGAGCACCTCCTCGCCGGCGCGCTCGGCGACCGGGAGCGGCGGCTGCTCCGGGTACCGCTCGCGGAACCACGTCAGCGTGTGGACGGGGAGGAAGTGGATGCTCGTCGCGATCCGCTCGCCGGCGAGGGCGCGCTGGTAGTCGTCGCGGGTGCCACGCGCGGCGTCCGGATCGATGCGGACGGCGTACAGATGCAGGGCATGGGTGTCGCGCGGATCGCGTGCGAGCGGTGTGATCCCCTCGAGGCCGGCGAGCCCCTCGTCGTACTGCGCGAACTGGCGCGCCCGGATCTCGGCGTGGTCCTCGAGCCGGTCGAGCTGGACGAGCGCGATCGCGGCGAGGACGTCGGAGAGGTTCGCCTTGAAGCCGGGCGTCACCTGGTCGTAGCGTGCCCCGTCGCCGCGGCGGGTGAGCCGCATGCTCCGGATCGCCGCGGCGACGTCGTCGCGGTTCGTCGCGACCAGGCCGCCCTCCCCCGCGGCGACGTTCTTCGTCGCGTAGAGGGAGAAGCAGGTCGCGTCGGAGAGCCCGCCGAGCTTCCGGCCCCGGTAGCGACTCTCGAAGGCGTGCGCGGCGTCCTCGACGACGGGGATCCCGAGCGCGTGGATCGGATCGAGGTCGCAGGGCTGCCCCGCGAGGTGGACGGGGAGGATCGCCTTCGTCCGCTCGTTGACGAGCGCCGGCAGGAGCGTCGGGTCGAGGTTCAGGTCGTCCTCCCGCACGTCGCAGAAGACGGTGGTCGCGCCGGTGTGCTCGATCACGTTCGCGGTCGCGGGCCAGGTGATGGGCGACGTGATCACCTCGTCACCGGGCCCGACGCCGAGCGCGAGCAGCGCGAGGTGCATCGCCGCGGTGCCGGAGCTGACCGCGAGCACGTGCTCCGCCTCGAGGTACGCCGCGCAGCGCTCTTCGAGCAGTGCGGTCCGGGGACCGGTCGTCAGCCACCCCGAGCGGAGCGTCTCGGCGACGGCGGCGACCTCCTCCTCGCCGATCGCGGGCGGCTGGAAGCCGAGCGGGGTGCTACGACGCGTCCGCATCGACCCGGAAGCGTACGGCGTCCGCCGCACGGCGCCCGCGCACCAGCGCGTCGTCGCGGTCTGCCCCCGTGACGAGCGCGGCGCCGGCGCGGTCGGCACCGCGCCGCAGCGGCCCGAAGACGTGGCCCGGCCGGCGGTAGACGCGCACCCACTCGACCCCCGGCAGCGCCTGAGCGTCCGCCACGCCCTCGACCTGGAGCAGGCGCCCCACCGGCGGGACGAGGAAGACGACGGCCGCGCCACGGGGACTGGCGCCGGAGGTGCCTGTCCCCAGCGACGCGCCGGGTCGTGCGGCGGCATCGAGGGACGGCGGCGTCACGGGGGTCAGGCACCCGCTGGTGCCAGACCCCAGCGCGAACTCCACCGCGAGCGCGTTCAGGTCGACACCGGTCGCGGCCGCGCAGAGCTCCGCATCGTGGCCGCCGCCGAGCCGCGCGGCGACCTCCATCACGACCGGCCCGGCCGGGCCGAGGCGGAGCTGGGTGTAGGACGGGCCGTTGCGGATCCCAACCGCCTCCACTGCCGCGCCGGCGGCGGCCACGGCGGCAGTCGTGTCGTGACGCGACGGCCACACGTGCGCGAGCGCGACCCCGAACGCCGGCGGCTCGGCGGTCAGTCGGTCGGTCACGGTGAGGGGGACGAAGCGCCCGTCGACCGAGACGGCGTTCACCGTCACCTCCGGTCCCTCCACGTGCTCCTCCACGAGCACCGCGCCTCCACGGGACTCCGCGAGCGCGGTTTCGAGCGCCGCGTCGAGCTCGTCGGCCGATCGGACGAGCGCGAGCCCGCGCTGGCCCTGCCGGTCCGGCGCCTTCACGACGAGCGGAAACCGCAGCTCGCCCTGTCGCCGGTCGAGCTCGTGCGCGTGCGGCACCCCGGCTGCCGCGAACGCCTCTCGCTGGCGCGCCTTCGACGTGACGATCGACCCCGTCCGGGCGGTGATCGGGTGTGCGAGCCCGATCCGCTCTGCGACGCGTGCGGCGATCCCGACCGGCCAGTCCGCGCCCGGGGAGACGATCCCGTCCACCTCGCGCGCCCGCGCGAGCCGGTCGACCGCCTCCTCGTCCTCCGACGAGATGATTGCGCGCTCGTCCGCCAGCACGAACCCCACGGCCTGCGGGTCACGGTCGACCGCGATCACGTGCACGTCGTCCCTCTCCTGGGCCGCCTCGAGCAGCCCGAGCTGGGCGGGCCCGGCGCCTAGGACGAGGAGACGCCGACGCGCCCGAGAACGCCCCGCCACCAAGCCTCGTTGTCGCGATACCAGGCCACGGTGCGCCGGAGCCCTTCCTCGAACCCGATCGAGGCCCGCCAGCCGGTGAGCCGCTCGAGCTTGTCGGTCGAGCCGATGTGACGGTCGACCTGGCCCGGGCGCTCGTCGACGTGCACGGTGGCGCCCTCCGGGTTGCCGACCGCCTCGAGCACGAGCCTGGCGATCTCGTTCACCGAGATGTCGATGCCCGTCGCAACGTTGACCACCTCGCCCGCGACGCGATCGAGCGGCGCGTCGATCAGCGCCTCGATCGCCGACGACGTGTCGTCGACGTGGAGCCAATCCCGGCTCGCCGTCCCCTCCCCGTGGATCGTCAGCGCCTCGCCCGCGAGCGCCTGCGTGACGAACCGCGGCACAACCTTCTCCGGATGCTGCCGCGGGCCGTAGTTGTTGAACGGCCGCACGATCACGAGCGGGAGCCCATAGGTGACCCGGTAGCTGTAGGCGAGTCGGTCGCCGCCCGCCTTCGTGGCCGCGTAGGGGCTGCGCGGGTTCAGCGGATGCTCCTCGTCCATCGGGTCGCGCTCCGCCGTGCCGTAGACCTCGCTCGACGAGATCAGCAGGAACCGCTCGACCGGCGTCTCGCGGATCGCGTCGAGCAGGATCTGCGTGCCCTCGACGTTCGTCGTCACGAACTCCGACGCGCCCTCGAGAATCGACTTCTCGACGTGCGACTCTGCGGCCGCGTTGACGATCACGTCGACGCCTTCCACCACCTCGCGCACCAGCCCGGCATCGCGGATGTCCCCGTGGACGAACTCGAGCCGCGGGTGGCTCATCACGTCGGCGAGGTTCTCGAGATTGCCCGCGTACGTGAGCGCGTCGAGCGAGATCACCTCGTGATCCGTGTGCTCGAGCAGGTGGCGGATCAGGTTCGACGGGATGAACCCGGCGCCGCCGGTGACCAGCACGCGGCTCACAGTTCGCGGTCGACGAGGTAGAGGGGCCGGTGCTCCACGACACGCTGGATTCTGCCGAGATGCTCGCCGACGAGGGCGAGGATGAAGCCCTGCACGCCCAGGACTGCCACGACGAGCGCGCCAAGCAGGAGCGGGCCAGGGAAGTCCGAGTTCGTGATCCAGTAGACGAGCCCGTAGACGCCGAGTCCGAGCGAGGCGAGCGAGCAGATCGAGCCGAGGACGAGCCCGGCCGTCTGGATCGGCTGCGGCCCGAAGCCTGCGAGCACGTGGAGGGCGAGCCGCGTGAGACGAAGCGGCGTGTAGCTCGACGCGCCTTGCCGAGGCGCGTGGCCGACGTCGACCTCGATCACGGTCGCGCCCCCCGAGAGCACGAGCGCCTTCGTGAACTTCTG
>DASTKF010000064.1:0-3203 GCA_035716065.1 Gaiella sp. | reverse complement strand
CGGTCGTCGAGGTCGACACCGAGACCGGCGACGCACGGCTCGTCCGCTATGTCGCGGTCGACGACGTCGGCAAGGTCGTCAACCCGCTGATCGTCGACGGCCAGGTTCACGGCGGGATCACGCAGGGCATCTCCACGGCGCTGTACGAGGAGGGCGTGTACGACGACGAGGGCAACCTGCAGACCGCGAACCTCGTCACGTACCTCGTGCCCTCGGCGGCGGAGCTGCCGTCGTTCGAGCTCGACCGGACGGAGAGCCCGAGCCCGACGAACCCGCTCGGCGTGAAGGGCGTGGGGGAGACCGGGACGATCGCGGCGGCGCCCGCGGTGATCAACTCCGTCGTCGACGCGCTCTCCCACCTCGGTGTGAAGGACATCCAGATGCCGGCCACGCCCGAGCGTGTCTGGCGCGCGATCCAGGAGGCGAAGGCGTGATCCCAGCACGGTTCGACTACGACGTCGCCGAGAGCGTCGACCACGCGATCGAGCTCCTCGCCGCGGGCGGCGGTGACGCGAAGCTGCTCGCGGGCGGCCATTCGCTGCTACCCGCCATGAAGCTCCGGATCGCGCGTCCGGAGAAGCTCGTCGACATCGGGCGCCTCTCCGATCTGGCGTACGTGAAGGACGGCGGCACGCACATCGCGATCGGCGCGCTCACACGGCATGCTGCGGTCGCCTCCGACGCGCTGCTGGCCGAGCACTGCCCCATCGTCTCGCACACGGCCGGGCAGATCGGCGATCCCCAGGTGCGACACCGGGGAACGATCGGCGGGACGCTCTCCCACGGCGACCCTGCCTCCGACATGCCCGCGGTGATGCTGGCGCTCGGCGCCGAGCTCGTCGCACATGGGAAGGGCGGCGAGCGCGTCGTCCCGGCGGCAGAGTTCTTCACCGGTGTGTTCGAGACGGCGCTCTCGCCGGACGAGGTGCTCGTCGAGGCGCGTGTCCCGAAGCTCGGCGCGTCGACGGGCTGGGCCTATCTCAAGGCGAACCGGCGTGCGCAGGACTGGGCGACCGTGGGCGTCGCGGCGCTCGTGCACCGCGACAACGGCTCGGTGGCCGGCGCCTCGATCGGCCTCGTGAACATGGGCGCGACGCCGCTCCGCGCGAAGGCCGCGGAAGCTGCGCTCGCGGGCGGATCGACGGCCGCGGACGCCGCGGCGCACGTCACCGAGGGGACCGAGCCGCCGAGCGACCAGGCGGGCTCGTCCGAGTACCGGGCGCACCTGGCGCAGGTCATCACCCGCCGCGCGCTCGAGCAGGCGCTCGGGGCATGAGCTTCCGGAGCCGGGGGCGGGCCTGGCCCGCTCCCTACTCCGACAGGATCGGATTGTCGAGCGCGAACTGCAGCGCTTCCGCGGGCGAGACGTCGTCGTCCTCGATGATCAGACGGTGCGGCAGCACGTACTGCGCCATCGTGCGGACGTCGTCGATCGTCACCGTGTCGCGCCCCTCGAGGCGCGCGTTCGCCTTCGTCGCGCTCATCAGGTGGATCGCGGCGCGCGAGCTTGCACCGAGCATGACTCCTTCGAGCACGCGCGTCTTCCGCACCACGCCGACGACGTAGCGCGCAACCTCTTCCGGCACGATCGTCGCGTCGAGCTCGACGCGGGCCTTGTCGAGGCCGACGATCCCGAGCAGCGGCATGATCTCGCCGAGCATGTCGGGCGTGACGCCCGTGTGCGGCAGTCGGAGCATGTCGACCTCGTGCTCGAGATCGGTGTAGTCGATGTAGATCTTGAAGAGGAACCGGTCGAGGTTCGACTCCGGGAGCGGGAACACACCCTCCTGCTCGAACGGGTTCTGCGTCGCGATGACGAGGAAGGGATCGGGGAGGCGATGTACACGGCCCTCGATCGTGACGCTCCGCTCGGCCATCGCCTCGAGCAGCGCTGCCTGGGTGCGCGGCGGCGTACGGTTGATCTCGTCCGCGAGCAGGACGTTCGTGAAGATCGTCCCGGAGACGAACTTCGTCTCGCCCGCGCGGGTGATGTTCTCGCCGACCAGCTCGGTCGGGGTCGTGTCGGGCGTGAACTGGACGCGGTTGAAGTCCGCGCCGAGCACGTAGGCGGTCGCGCGCCCGAGCAGCGTCTTCGCCGTCCCCGGAGGGCCCTCCAGCAGCACGTGGCCGCGCGCCATGGCCGCGATGAGCAGCAGCTCGACCGCGCGGCCTTGACCGACGACGACCTTGCCGACCTCCTCCTTCGCGCGCTCCCTGAGCGTCGCCAGGGTCTCGTACTGATACGTGATGGGCACGCCGGCCGTCCTCCTGAGTCGTTCCCGGGGTCCTCCAGACGATAGTCGGCAGATCGGCGGAACTCCTGAACCCACGGCGCCGCAGAGGGTGATGCGGCGCAGTCGACCGACCGAGGCGGTCTGTCGCCTCGCCCGGCGGCATTCCTGGGACGGCTCGTGGAGGACGTCCGGTCGGGTGACAGCTACGCCCTGGTGCTTCGCTTTGTCTCGGCCGACCGCCGGCTGACGGCAGTCCGCGGACAGGCGCAGAAGACTGAGCGCGACGCGGGCGTAGACTCACGCCCGTGCGCCGTTACTGGAACCGCCCCCTCGGCTCCAAGCTGATCATCCTCGGGGCGCTGGCGTTCCTCTGCTCGATGCTCGGCCCGTGGACACGCGTCTGCGTCGCGACGGCCGACGTCGGGGCGCGCAAGTGCGGCTGGACGACCGGCTACGAGGGCTCGGACTTCGGGATCTACGCCGCGCTCTTCGCCGTCGCGATCCTGGTGTTCGAGCTTCTGCCCGTCCTCTGGCCGAGGCTTTCGATGCGGGGCTGGCCGACGGCGGTGATCACGGCGATCCTCGGCGTCGGCCTCGCGCTCTGCACGCTGGTCAAGCTGATCGAGGACAACGAGTTCCAGACACGCTGGGCGTGGGTCGGCTTCGCGATCGCGCTGTTCGTGATGCTCGTGGCCCTTCTCCGCGTCCGGCACCGGTGGGGCATCCGGGGCCGTGATGCAGAGCCGCCGCCGGCCGGCTCGCCGTCGAGTCCCGACCCGCCCGCCGCCTGAGCCCGCCCGCGGGCCGCCTGTCACGGCTATCCTGTGAGGACAACATACGGGGGCGACCAGGTCTCGACGTGGTCGGTTCTCCGGTCGAGCAGCGAGCCGAGGTCGCCGGTCGGCCTCGTAAAACCACCGGCAAACAAAGCAAGTGCGAAGAACGATCTCGCACTCGCCGCCTAGTCAA
>DASTKF010000063.1:0-8686 GCA_035716065.1 Gaiella sp. | reverse complement strand
GCCGACCGCGAGTCGAACGCCGACCTCTTCTGGGCGCTCCGCGGAGGCGGTGGCAGCTTCGGGATCGTGACCGAGGTCGAGATCGCCCTCTTCCCGGTGACCGAGGCGTACGCCGGCTGGCTCGTCTGGCCGATGGATCGCGCGACCGAGGTGCTCGGCGCGTGGGCCGCCTGGACGAAGGACGCCCCCGAGGAGGTCACGTCGGTCGGCCGGATGCTCCAGATCCCTCCGATCCCGGAGATGCCCGAGCCGCTCCGCGGACGGCAGCTCGTGGTCGTCGAGGCCGCGTTCCTCGGCGACGAGCAGGCCGGACGGGAGCTGCTCCGCCCGCTGCGCGACCTCGAGCCGGAGCTCGACACGTTCGCCACGGTTCCGGCGGCGGCGCTCGCGCAGCTCCATCAGGACCCGCCCGGCCCCGTTCCCGGAAGCGGCGAGGGCTGGATGCTCGACGCGTTCGACGCGGCCGGAGCGGGGGCGATCGTCCGGGCGGCGGCGATGGACGGGACGGCACCGCTGATCTCGGTCGAGGTGAGGCACCTCGAGGGCGCGCTCGGCCGGCCCGACCCGAACGGCGGCGTCCTCTCGCACTTCGAGGCGCCCTACGTCATGTATTCGGTCGGCGTCGCACCCATCCCTGCGGCCGTCCAGGCGACCCAGGCGCGCATCGCCGCGATCCGCTCCGCTGCCGCGCCGTGGCTCTCACGCAGCTCGTACTTCAACTTCGCCGAGGGCGGCGTCGAGGGAAGCTCCCTCTACCCCGCCGGCGCCTACGAGCGCCTGACCGAGATCCGGTCCGAGCTGGATCCGGACGGCGTCTTCCGCGCGAAGCACACGATCGACTGAAGACGGGAGGGGCGGGGGAGCCGGTCGGCTTCCCCGCCCTTTTCGATCGCTAAGCCTCGTCCTCGGCGAGCAGCCGGTAGAGGGCCTTCCGCGCGTCGCGCAGCACGGCCTGGGCCGCCTCGATCTGCGCGGCGGTGCCCGCATGGGCGACCTGGCGCGTCGCGGCGAGCACCTGATGCGCGAGATCGTGCAGCGTCATGAGCTCGCTCTCGTTCTCGCCCGCGACCGCGGTCCACGGGGCGGGCGCGCCGGCAGCCTGCTCCCGTCCACCGTCGGTGAGCTCGTAGACGCGCTTGCCGGACGCCGAGGCGGTCTCGCGGACGAGCTCCTCGTCCTCGAGCTGCTGGAGCGTCGGGTAGACCGAGCCGGGGCTCGGCCGCCAGACGCCGCCCGTCCGCTCGGCGAGCTCCTGGATGATCTGGTAGCCGTGCATCGGCTCCTCGGTGAGGAGCGCGAGGATCGCGGCGCGGATGTCGCCGCGCCCGGCGCGCCGGCCGAACGCCTGGCCCTGCCCGAAGTGGCGGCCCCGGCGCCTGCGGCCGTGTGGGCCGTGCCGGCCCTCGTGGGCCGTCATGAAATGGATCCGGTCATCGCGGTGGAACCGCCGGCCGGTGATGGCATGTGCTGTCATGGATGTCTCCTTGTCGTTGCATCGCGATATATCGTAACAGATCGCGACTCGCTGTCGGAGGACCTCCCGCCTCGTCTACGAGGAGTGTGCGTAGGCGCCCGTCTCGACCGTGACCACGTCGGGCAGGCCGGCCCCGGCACACGAGCTTTCCATCCCCGCCGGCCGAGCGCCGATCCGATCCGGAGCTCCGCCGATCGCGCGCAGCCGGGCGAGCAGCGGGAGAGCGAGCGCGGTGGCGAGCCCGCCGACGACGAACGCGGAGCCGATCGAGCGGCTCTCGCCGAGCGCGCCGAGGCCGAGCTGGCCGCCGAACCCGCCGGTGTTCGAGATCATCGAGTCGAACGAGACGACGGTCGCGCGCTGCTCGCTCGGGACGACCTGGTGCAGGTACGCCTGCCTCACCGGGCTCGTCACGCCCGACGCGGCGGTGATCAGGAGCAGGGCCGGGAGCGCGAGCCAGAACGAGGAGACGAGCCCGAGCGCGACGGCGGCGCACATCTGGACCGCCGCCGCGCCGAGCAGAAGCGTCGTCCTCCGCCCGCAGCGGCGCGACAGGACCTCGACGAGCTGGTTCCCGGCGATCGTCGACAGGGCGATCCCGGCGGTGACGAGGCCCGCCACCCAGACCGCGTCGCTCGAGAGCAGATCGAGCAGGTAGGGCTGCGCGGCGTAGAACGCCCACGTGAAGAACCCGAGCTGGACGCACGACGCGAGCATCAGGAGACGGAGCGGCCGCTGCGCCCATCCGTAGGCGACGCCCGCTCTGGCGTTCTGTGCCACCTCGCCGGGCAGCTCGGCGACGGTGACGCGGCGCGGCTGGAAACCGAGGTCGTGCATGACGACGTAGGCGACCCCGAAGACCGCCGCGAGCAGCACGGCCCGGACGACGTACGGGATCGAAAGGTCGATCTGCCCGAGCAGACCTCCGCCCACCGTTCCCACGAGCATCGCCAAGCCCGTGATCTGCTGGCCCCGCGCGAACACGGAGTCGAGCGCGCCCGTGAAGCCCGTCACCGCGAGCGCGTCGACGAGCCACGCCTCCATGGCGCCGGAGTAGAAGGTGAAGCCGAGCCCCATCGCGACCGACACGACGGAGAACGCGACGACGCCTGCCCCGACCTCCGCAAGAGCGACGTAGAGCAGCGTCGTGACCGAGAGCACGACGAGGGAGAGGAGAAACGACACGCGCCGGCCGAGCGTGTCCGCGACGACGCCGGTCGGCACCTCGAAGAGCACCATCCCCGCAGAGAAGGCGGCGTTCGCGACGAACACCTCGAAGAACGACAGGCCGGCGCCGAGCAGGAAGAGCGTGTTGACACCCCAGATCAACGCCGCCGACAGGGTGTAGAGCCCGGCCAGCGTGAAGTAGCCAGTGAGGATCCGTCGTTGCGACGGGGTGGGTTGAGAGACGGCGATGGGATGACCCTACGGGCGCGGCACACGGCCGCGCCCGTAAGGCGTTGGGATCGGGGCGGCGCTGCCGCCCGGCGACCGTTACACCGAGAGGTTCACGGGGAACGAGACGAGCCGCCGGGTCGAGACACCGCCGAGGACGGTGCCGCCCTTGGTCGCCCGCACCATCATCACGAGGAGCTGCTGCTTCCCCGGGTTGGCCGGGAAGCCGCGCAGCCTGCCCATCTGGAGGGTCGCCCACCCGTCGGCGCCGGTTGCCTGCCTCCGGGATGAGAACTGCTCGTACGGGACCGCCGTCGCGAAGAGCTCGGCGCCCTGCACCGGCCGGCCGCCGCAGGCGGTGACGCGGAATCGGACGCTCAGGCGGGTGGTGCTACTCCCGACGACCGCGGGAGAGAGCTGCTGGCCCTGGATCAGCATCCGTGCCGGGGCGGCGAGCTGGTTGGCCCGGATCGGGCCGGTGCCCACGGGGCAGCCGTTCGTGACGGGCGGCGGTATCGGCGACGCCGCCTTGACGACCGCGGTGGGCACCGAGGTCGCCGTGGCCGTCGACTCGGCCGACCTCGCCGTCACGCGAATGCGGATCGTCGTCCCGCGATCGGCGTCGACGAGCCGGTACGACTGCCCGTCCGCGCCGCGGATGTCCGAGCAGCCACCGCCGTTCGCGTCGCAGTGACGCCACTGGTACGTGAAGCTCGGCCGGTTCGTCCACTCACCCGGGTTGGCCCGGAGGGTGGCCCCGATGGTGGCGCTGCCCGAGATCGTCGGCGGCCTGGTGTTGACCGGCACGTTGTCCTCGCCGACCTTCGGCGTCGCGTTCGAGGCCGCGGTCTGCGCCCCGTCCCCGTTGGTCGCGGTCACCCGCACACGGATCCGCTTACCGGCGTCCGCACGAGCGAGGACGTACTGCTGCGTCGTCGCGCCGCCGATCGAGGCGCAGTCGGACCCGTCGGGCCGACCGCCCGAGTCCGGGCAGCGCACCCACTGGAAGCGGTACGCGGTCGGGCTCCCGGTCCAGATCCCGCGGGTCGCGGTCAGGGTGGAGCCCACGTTCGGATCGCCCATGATCCGCGGTTCCGTGGTGTTCGTCGGCGCGGCCTCGCTTGCCGCCGTCCCGGCTCCGGTTAACCAGAGCAGGGAGACGCCGGTGAGTGCCGCGGCGAGGCCGAGAAGGGCTTTCGCGCGTCTCGCCATGTCGAAACCTCCTTCGCTGTCAGTCTTTGGATCGCTGTGCGATCCGTCCGTCCTGCCGTTCCCCCTGGCACCAGGGCGGATGCGGCCGCTTACGGTTCTCTTGCGAACTCCGAACAGCGGCCACACAGAGGCGGGAGGCGGCGTAGAGTCGGCCGATGGGCGCCTTCAGGACGCCGGACGAGCGCTTCGAGGGCCTGTCCGGCTGGCCGTACGCCCCGCGCTACGCCGTGCAGGAGGGACTACGGATGCACTACGTGGAGGAGGGCGCCGGGAATCCGATCCTCCTGCTCCACGGGGAGCCGACGTGGGGCTTTCTCTACCGGCGCCTCATCCCGGTGCTCGCGCGCGCCGGGCGCGTCGTCGTGCCGGATCTCCTCGGATTCGGCCGCTCGGACAAGCCGGTGGACCAGGCCGCCTACTCGTACGACATGCACGCCCGCTCGATCGAGCGGCTCGCCCTCGACCTCGACCTCCGAGAGCTGACGGTCGTCGTCCACGACTGGGGCGGGCCGATCGGGCTGCGCTTCGCGGTGATGCACCCGGACCGCGTCGCGCGGCTCGTGATCCTCAACACCGGCGTCGGCGTCGGCGCGCCGTCGGAGCCCTGGCTCCGCTTCCGCGCGCTCGTGCGCGAGGTCGGCGCGGACTTCACCGCGAGCCGGCTCGTGCAGGTCGCGTGCGTCTCGCAGCTCGCCGACGAGGCTGTCCGAGGCTACGACGCGCCGTTCCCGGTCGGGGAGGCAAAGGCGGGCGCGCTCGCCTTCCCGGAGCTCGTCCCGACCGAGCGCGACCACCCGTCGGCCGCCGCGATGCTGGAGGTCAGCGACGCGCTCTCCCGCTGGGAGAGGCCGGCGCTCGTCCTCTTCTCCGACTCCGACCGCGTCTTCTCCCCCGCGCACGCCGAGCGGATGGCAGCGCACATCCCCGGCGCGCTCCCCGCCGAGATCGTGTCCGGGGCGGGGCACTTCCTCCAGGAGGACAAGGGCGAGGAGATCGCCCGGCGCATCGCGCGCTTCGTCGCCTGAGCGCTGGTGCCCGGCTTCAGTCGGACACCGGAGGCAGGAAGGTCGCGTCGCCCCGCTCGGGGGGAGCGCCGTAGGCGAACAGCCGAAGCTCCTCATCGCCGCGGTTCGAGAGCTGCAGCGCCGTACCGGGTTGCACGACCAGGACGCTGCCGCGCTCGAGCTCGTGCCGCTCCGGGTCGTCCCCCTCGCCCATGTGGATCGTGAGCGTCCCGTCGAGGACGACGAAGACCTCCTCCTGCACCGGGTCGATGTGGCGGCGGCCGGTCGCGCCGGGCGGGTAGCGGAAGAGGTTCGCGCGCGAGCGCGTCATCGACTCCGACAGCTCGGACGCGAGGCGCGGGTCACCCTCGCGGCGTGGATGCCACTCGAGGTCACGTGCGTGGAAGACGGTGTAGGCCATGCCGCGATTCTAGGCCGAGTGGCCGAACGTGACGTCCGGCAGCAGCCGGTCGAGCCACCTCGGCAGTGCCCAGGCATGCCGGCCCATGACGCGCAACAGCACCGGCATCAGCACGAGCCGGATCAGCATCGCGTCCAGGAGGACGGCGACCCCGAGGATCACTCCCATCTCCTTCGGCGGGATCGGCCCCGAGAGAGCGAACGTCAGGAACACGGCCACCATCACCGCCGCCGCGGCGAAGATCGTCCGCCCGGAGTGGGCGACGCCGCCTACCATCGCATCGCGCGCGTCGTGCGACCGGTCCCAGTGCTCCTTCGCCGACGACAGCAGGAACACGGTGTAGTCCATCGAGATCGCGAAGATCATCGCGAAGAAGAACACGGGACCCCAGGCGTTCAGGAAGCCCTGCGACTCGAAGCCGAGGAGTCCCTGGAGATGGCCGTCCTGGAAGATCAGGACACCGACACCGAACGCCGCGGCCGTGGCGAGGAGGTTCGTCAGCACGCCCGCCAGCGCGATCAGCGGCGCCTGCAGGGCGACGAGGAGGAGCAGGAAGCCGAGGCCGAGGACGACGAGGAAGACAGGGACGGTCTTCGCCGCCAAGGCGGCTTCGAGGTCGTGGTTCTCCGCAGCCGCTCCCCCGACGAGGGCGCCCGCGGGAAGCGCGGCGCGCAGCCGGTCGATCGTGGTGCCGACGGCGGGATCGGACGGGTCGGCGGCGGGAACGGCGAGCACGAGCGCGCCGCCGCCCGAGCGCTCTGCGGGAGTCACCGCAACGATCCCGGGATCTGCGCGGAGAACGGCCTCGACGCGGGCGGCGTCGGCAGCCTGGGCGACGACCTGGAGCGTCCCCGGCGCACCGGGCCCGAACGCCTCCTGCACCTGCGCGTAGCCGACGCGCGAGCCGTCGCTCTTCGGGACGACCTTGATCGACGGCATCCCGGTGTCGAGGCGGAGGGCGGGCACGGCGAGCAGGAGCAGCACGGCGACGGCCGGCACGCCGTAGAGCGCCGGGCGGCGCCAGAGCCGCTCGCCCCATCGGGCGAAGCGCGGCGAGCGGTGCTCGCCGGAATGGACCCACGGCAGTGCGAGCTTGTCGACACGGTCGCCGAGCCACGCGAGCACCGCGGGCAGCAGCGTGAGCGTCGCGAGCAGGATGAAGACGACCGAGAGCATGATCCCGAGCGCCATCGAGCGGAAGGCCGGGCTCGGGACGAGCATCACCGCCGACAGCGAGATGAGCACCGTGACGCCGGAGAAGAGCACGGCCTTGCCGGCCGTGTCCATCGTCGTCGCCACGGCGTCGCGCGTCGGCGCCCCCGAGCCGAAAAGCGCCCCGCGGAAGCGGGCGACGATGAAGAGCGCGTAGTCGATGCCGAGCGCGAGGGCGAACATCAGCGCGAAGTTCATCGACCAGATCGACACGTCGAACAGGTGCGTGATCAGGAAGAGGCTCCCCGCCGAAGCCATCAGCCCGAGAATCGTGAGGAGCAGCGGCAGGCCCGCCGCGACGAGGGATCCGAACGCGAGCATGAGGATCGCCATCGTGACGGGCCAGGAGATGATCTCCGACTTGAGCATCGCGCTCTTGTTCGCCTCGTTGAAGTCCGACCACATGCCCGGCGCGCCGGTGAGGCTGACGGTCGTCGTGCCGTGCGAGAGGTCGCCGAGCTTCCCCTCGAGGTCGTCCGCGGCGCGCACCATCTCCGTCGGGCTCGCCGCCGCCCCGCCGCTCAGTAGCACGGTGCGGCCGTCCTGCGAGACCTGCGGCGGAGCGACCGTCGACACGCGGGAATCGGACTCGAGGATGCGCGTGACTTCGGCCACCGTTGCGTCGAGGTTGCCGGTTCCGTGGACGGCGACCATGAGGGCGTAGCCGCCCTGCCCCGCGAACGAGGCATCGATCGCCTTGCGCGCGGCCAGGGACTCCGAGCCGGAGGCCTCCCAGCCGGCGCCGGAGAGCGCATGCTCGGCCTGCGGCGCGAGCGCGCCGAGGCCCACGGCGACGACCGCCCAGACGATCACGACAAGCCGCACGTGCCCGGCCGTCCAGCGGCCGAGGCGTCCGATCGGGCCGACCCTGACGGCGGTTGGGGACGCGGCGGGCGTCCCAGGCGTCCCGGGCGTCCCGGATGTGGATTCAGCCTCGCCCGCCTTCGTTCCCTGACTGACGACGCTCATGCCGAGGCCTCCCCGCGGAAGCAGGGCGACCGTCCGAGGACGACCGACGCGGGGCACGCCCCCACGAGCGCGAAAAGCCACTGGTTGACGGCGACGAAGACGCCGAGCAGCAGGAACCACGGGCTCACCGTCACGGCGAGGGCGACCGCGAGCAGCGTCATCGTCCCGGCGAGCGCGAAGAGCACCCGGGTCAGGGACAGTCGTGAGCAGCTCATCGCAGCGCCCCTCCGACGAGCTCGGCGAGGTCCGAGAACTGGCGCTGCAGCCCGCCGCAGACCTGCTCGCAGAGCGCGAGGACGCTCTCGTCGGCAATCGCGTAGAGCGTGCTCGTCCCGTCCTTGCGGCGAGAGAGAATCCCCGCCTCGTGGAGGACGCCGAGGTGCTTGGAGACGTTCTGCTGCGACGTGGCGAGATGCTCGGTGAGCTCGGCGACAGTCGTCTCGCCGTCGCGCAGGCGGTCGAGGATCCGAATCCGCATCGGCTCGCCGATCACGCGAAAGCGCCGCGCGACCAGTTCGACGATCGGCTCGGGAAGCGGATGGGGCAGAGGCACGGAAGGAGCTCCTTGGCGTGGGGGGACGTCAACGCCAGAAAACTACTTCACAACCAAGTAGTTGTCAAGATGAGGCCAATTCGCGGCGTGCGAAGTCACCGTTCGATCGCCCCGGACTACGTCGGTGTCAGTAGTCCGACCGCTCGATCAGCTCGATGCGATATCCGTCCGGGTCGCGGACGAAGCAGAGCAGGGAGCCACCCTCGCGGACGGAGTACGGCGGCCGCTCGGGCTCGATGCCTTTCTCGGCGAGGGCGGCGAGCGTCTCGTCCATCGACTCGATCGTCAGCGCGATGTGGCCGTACGCGGTGCCGAGCTCGTACGAGTCGACGCCGAAGTTGTAGGTCAGCTCGAGCTCCGGCTGCTCCTTCCCGGGCACGCCGAGGAAGTAGTTCATCGCCTCGTCGCGGATCGGCAGCTCACGTCGCTTCTCGAGACCGAGCGCC
>DASTKF010000062.1:0-7868 GCA_035716065.1 Gaiella sp. | reverse complement strand
CTGGTGCGAGGCAACGCGCGTTCCGGCGTCGACCCTGACGTCGATCACCTTGCCGGGCATCGGCGCGGTCACGCGGCCGTCACCGCCCGCCGCCCCCGCCGTGAGCGCCGCCGCCTCGACCTCGAGCGGGCCGAGCGCCGGCGCGGGCGCGAGGTTGAGGCGCCAGCCTCCGTCCCACGGGCCCGGCGGCGGGAGCAGCGGTGACGCCGAAAGCGGCGGGAACCGCGTCAGGAAGTCGGTCGAGAGGTCGGCGTCGCGGAAGGCGGGGTGCGCGACGAGCCACCGGAGGAAGGGCAGATTGGTCGTCACCCCCTCGACGGTCGTTTCGTCCAGCGCTGCGGCCAGGCGGTCGAGCGCGTCGTCGCGGTCGGCGCCGTGCGCGACGAGCTTCGCGATCATCGGGTCGTACGCGCCGCCGATCTCGTCGCCCTCCTCGATCCCCGCGTCGACGCGGATCGTTACCGGGAGGCGGAGCCTCGTGACGACACCGGGTTGCGGCAGGAACGAGCGCGGGTCCTCGGCGTAGAGGCGCGCCTCGACGGCGTGCCCGTGCGACTCGACCTCGAGATCGGCCAGCGACTCGCCGTCGGCCACGCGGAGCTGGAGCTCGACGACGTCGAGCCCCGTCACCGCCTCCGTGACCGGGTGCTCGACCTGGATCCGTCCGTTGAGCTCGAGGAAGAACACGTTGTCGCCGTCGACGAGGAACTCCGCCGTGCCCGCGCTCTCGTAGCCGATCGCGTTGCCGAAGGCCACCGCATGCTGCGCGAGGAGCGCCCTTACGCCTGCCGGCAGACGGGGCGGGGGAGACTCCTCCATCACCTTCTGGTGCCGTCGCTGGACGGAGCAGTCGCGCTCTCCGAGGGCGACGACGTTGCCGTGCCGGTCGCCCATGAGCTGCACCTCGACATGCCTGGGACGGGGCAGGAACCGCTCGCAGTAGACGGTGCCGTCGCCGAACGCCGCCTCGGCCTCGCGTGCAGCTGCCTCCATGGCCTCGTCGAGCTCGCTCGCGTCCCGGACGACCCGCATCCCGCGCCCGCCGCCTCCGGCCGCCGCCTTGACGAGTAGCGGATAGCCGAGCTCCTCCGGATCGCCGGTCGGGAGCGTCGGGACGCCGGCGGCGGCTGCGATCCGCTTCGCCTCGAGCTTGTCGCCGCCGCGCCGGAGCGCCTCCGGGGGCGGTCCGACCCAGGTCAGGCCGGCATCGATCACCGCCTCCGCGAACGACGCGCTCTCGGCGAGAAAGCCGTACCCCGGGTGGACGAGCTCCGCGCCGCTCTCGCGCCCGGCGTCCACCAGCGCGGTCGCGTCGAGGTACGACGCAACCGGGACGACGGTGTCGGCGACGCGGGTGTGCAGCGCGCCCTCGTCTCCCGGCCCGGCGACCGCGACGGTGCGCAGGCCGAGACGGCCGCACGTGGAGAAGATGCGGACGGCGATCTCGCCGCGGTTGGCGACCAGCAGCGCTCTCCCGTCACCACCCATCGCCGGCGGAGCCTACCGCCAGAGCTCATGTGACACTGTGTCGCTTGCCGGACGCGCAGCTCTGGCTTCTTCGTCGGCGTGCCGGCGTCGCCGGCCTCGAGCACGCGGCGCGGTTCGACTTCGCCCACCGCCTCCTTCACCTTGCGCACGCCCGTCTCGAGCCGCTCGCGACGCTTGCGGCGGTAGCCGTGTACGTTGCGATAGCGTGAGTTGCGCGGAATCGAGGAAGACGGTCGGAGCAAATCGCCGACCAATCATCTGGGCCACGGGCCGCGGCCTCACATCCCGCGACGCGCGCCGGGGCTGCGGCAGAAGACGCCGGGCAGCCGGCCCGGAGGGGGTGATCCGGCGCCGCGTCTGGGACGTCCCCGGACGTCACGCCAATCACCGATCAACCACCTAGTGCAGGGATTCGTCGACGTCCACAGCCATGTCGTCCCATCTGGCGACGACGGGGCAGCGACGGTCGAGGAGGGCATCGAGCTGTGCCGGATCGCCTTCGAGGCAGGGACACGAGTCCTGTTCGCGACGCCACACGCGCACGCCGACTGGGACCAGTTTCCCCGCACCGCCGAGCGATGCGACCTCTACGAGCAGGCGTTTCCGCACGTGCGGGATGCGGTTGCCGCCTGGGGGCTCGACCTGCGCCGCGGCTGGGAGGTGTATCCGTCGCTCGTCGCCGACGGGGAGGACCCGCGCGGGTACGTCCTCGAGGGGACGCGCGCGGTGCTGGTGGAGTTCCCGGGGTGGTGGCTCGACGTCGACGGCGCGGTCAGCCTCGTCGCGGACGCGGCGCGCAACGTCGAGCGTGCAGGGCTCGTGCCCATCCTGGCTCACCCCGAGCGCTGCCGGGCCGTGGCTGCGGATCCAGGCTCCGTCCGACCCCTGGCAGAGGCCGGCTGGCCGCTCTGCCTCAACGGGCCGTCACTGACAGGGGATCACGGGACATCCGCCGAGCGGACGGCCTGGCGGCTGCTCGAGGACGGCGTCGTCTCGATGGTCGCTTCCGACGCGCACGGCTTTGCGAGACCACCCCGCGTCGACGCGGCCTTTGCGGCCGTCTCGACGCGGGTCGGGAGCGATGCCGCGCTGCCGCTCTTCGACGGCAGCGCGATCCCCTGGGCCCGCTGATCAGTCCTCGGGCTTGGGCTTCGCAGCGGGCGGCGTGCGGGTGCCGGCGTCGTCGCCGGGCTCGAGCATGCGGCGCGGGTCGACGTCTCCCATCGCGCCCTTGAGCTCGCGCATGCCCGTCCCCAGCTTCTTGGCGATGTCGGGCATGCCCTTTGCGCCGAAGAGCAGCACGAGCGCGCCGAGCAGGATCACGAGCTCCCACGGTCCGACGTCGAAGGGCATGCCGCCCAGTGTACGCGCGTTCGCAGCCGGAAGAACCGCCGGTTCACCCGGACGGGGCATTGCGCGATTCGTCACTTCGCGCCGACGCTGCACGGAGGCCCATGCGGATCCTGAAGCGCAACGGTCGAACGCCGCTGTACGACGAGCACCTCACGTTCTTCACGCTGGTGGAGGCGCGGGAGTTCCGTCGGCTGGTCGCGTCGGCGTTCTCCAAGGTCGGGCACGACGTGACGATCTACCCGGACCGGGTCGAGAGCCGCGACGGGACGGCGTTCGGCCTGCCGAACATCGCCGCGCTCTGCACGGGCGTCGACCGGGGCGAATGGACCGACCTGATCGAGCGGCACGTCGAGAGCGTCACGACGCCGGCCCGCACCCTTGGCGACCTGTCACCGGAAGAGCGCGAGGCCGGGCTCTATCTCCGGCTCGTCGACGCAGCCTCGGCCCCCGAGCCCGGATACGCGCGCCAGGTGGTGCCCGGGCTCCTCGAGGTGCTCGCGGTCGACCTTCCCGAGTCCGTCGTCACGCTGTCGAAGGACGACCTCGCCGGCCTCGGGAGCCTGGCCGAGCTCCTCGAGCGGGGGCGCGCGAACCTTCGTGCGCTCGTCGCCGGAGACGTCTCGCTCGGTGCCGTGGCGGACGGCCGCGGGGCGTTCACCGCGGTCACCGATCGCTCGTTCTTCACGGCGAGCCTCGCGCTCGTCCTCTCGGACGCCGTCGAGCGAATCTCGGGAGAACGCGACCGGGGACACGGGATCCTCGTGGCCGTTCCCGACCGGCACCAGCTGCTGTACCGCGTGATCGACGCGCCGAGCGCCTCATCGGCGCTGCGCGACATGTTCGACGCCGCTCGCTGGGCCTTTCACGACGCTTCCGGGCCGTTGAGCCCGAACGTCTACTGGGTGCGCAACCGCCGGTGGTCGCAGGTGACGTCGGTCGACGGCGGCAAGCCGAGGGTGTGGCTCCGCGGCGAGTTCGCGGGCGCGATCAAGCGCTCGGCCTGACCGGCCGGAGGGTGCGCCTCAGTCGAGCGCCCAGTCGACGGCATCGCCGCCGTCCGCGGCGAGCAGCGCGTTCGCACGCGAGAAGTGCCGACAGCCGAAGAACCCGCTCGCCGCGCTGTACGGGGACGGGTGGGAGGCCGTGAGCACATGGTGGCGGCTGGCGTCGACCACGGCTCCCTTCTGCTGGGCGGACCGGCCCCAGAGGAGAAACACGATGCCCTCACGACGCATCGAGAGCTCGCCGATGACGCGGTCGGTGAAGTGCTCCCACCCCCTCGACGCGTGGGAGGCCGGCTTGCCCGGGCCGACGGTAAGCACCGCATTGAGCAGCAGGACGCCGCGTTCCGCCCACGGCGTGAGGTCGCCCGTCGTCGGCCGCGGGAGCCCGAGGTCGGTCTCCAACTCCTGGTGGATGTTCTGCAGGGAGGGCGGCGGGCGGACGCCGGCGGGAACGGAGAAGCAGAGTCCCATCGCCTGCCCCGCGCCGTGGTAGGGATCCTGGCCGAGGATCACCACGCGGACGTCGTCGAACGGCGTCAGCGCGAGCGCGTTGAAGACCTGGTCGGCGGGCGGATAGAAGCGGCGCCCAGCCGCGACCTCGGCGACGAGGAACTCGCGCAGCTCGGCCATGTAGGGCTGCTCCAGCTCGTCGCCGAGGACCGCGAGCCAGCTCTCGTGCATGCGCGGCTGCATTCGCGCGAGCCTACTGTGCCAGGTCGGCCACCTTCGCCACGACCTCGCGGCACCACGCGGCGTGGCGCGACCGGTCGTCGAGGAACTGCGACGGCTTGATGCAGATCGACGTGAAGCCTCGCTCGACCTGCGCCGGAATCGCCGCGAGGGCCTCGTCGAGATCGGCGACGGAGTCGGCGTCGGGGAAGCGGCCGCGCGTGCCGCCGACGAGCTCGAATCCGTCGATGTCGCGACCGGCGTCCGCGAGCGCCCGGCGGAGGCGGTCGACGTCCTCGTGGCTCGGGGAGCCGAGCGGGTTCCAGCCATGGCCGTACCGGACGATCCGGCCCAGGAGCCGCTCGTGGAGCGTGCTCGAGCCGAACCAGAGCCGCACGCCGTCGGGGCGCCACGGCTTTGGCTCGACCCAGACGTCGTCGAAGCGGTAGTGGTCGCCGTCGAAGGAGGCGGGTGACGGCCCCCAGCCCGCCCGCCAGGCGGCGAGATGCTCGTCGAGGAGCGCGCCGCGGTCGCCGTACGGGACGTCGAGCGCGCGGTACTCGGGCTCGTGCCAGCTGACGGTGGGGAGGACGACGAGGCGGCCCTCGGAGAGAAGATCGAGTGTCGCGAGATCCTTCGCGAGGAGCAGCGGATGGCGGAGCGGCGCGATGATCGCGGCCGCGGCGAGCCGCAGCGTCGTCGTCACGGAGGCGATTGCCGAGAGCAGGACCAGGGAGCTGGGCCACGGCGTCGCCGGGTCCTGGTTGCCGGGGAGCGCATAGTCACGGGGGTTCGGCATGAGGCCGTCGGCATCGGAGCCCCGGCCGAGGACGACGTGCTCGCTCACCATCGCGGCGTCGAAGCCCGCGTCCTCGGCCTCCTGCGCCATGCGGACGAGGGCACGGAGGTCGCGCGGCGGCGTCAGCGTCCAGTTCTCCGACAGAACGTGGACGAGCCGGACCCTGCTCATCCGTCCGCTGTGTCGGTGGTCGCGGGCGACGGGCGACGCGCCCAGTGGCGCCACGCGCTTTCGACGTGTGCGCGCATCAGGGACTCCGCGAGCGCGCTATCGGATGCCTCGATCGCGGCGAAGAGGGCCTTGTGCTCCGCGACGTCCACGTCCTGCCAGTCGGGTTGCGAGCGGCGACTCGCGAGGAGCCGGCGACCGACGTCGGCGATCCAGAGCGAGTCGAAGATCGGCGTCATCGCCTCGTTGTGCGTCGCGGCGACGACCGCCGCGTGGAACGCCCGGCTCGCGTCGTGCGCCGCGGCGGCGGTGCGAGCGGTCCGCTCGGCGGCGACCGCGTGGCGGAGCGCGTCGAGGTCTTCGTCGTCCCGGCGTTCCGCGGCAAGCCGCGCGATCCCGGGCTCGAGGAGCAGCCGCGCCTCGAGCCGTTCCAGCACGCGCTCGGGCCCGACGTCCGCGACGAAGAAGCCGCGGTTGACCTCGAACATCACGAGGCCGTCGCCGGCCAGGCGGCGTAGCGCCTCGCGCACGGAGCCGCGCGAGATCCCGAGGGCGTCGGCGAGCTCGCCCTGGCCGACACGCGCGCCGGGCGCCAGCCGCCCGTCGACGATCCGCGCACGCAGTTCGTCGTAGGCGCGCTCGACGACGGACCGCACGCGGAGCGGGGCGGGCGCTGCGTCGCTCACGTGTCCACCGCGGACATGGCACCGGCGGACGTGGCAACGTGCCTGGCACGAAAAGGTGTCGCTTTTGGACGACTTGACACGTCTGCATCCCGTCCGGCCGGGACATGGCACGTTCGGACGTGGCTACGTGCCTGGCACGAGTGGCCCGCAACGGGCAGGAGAACGGACGGGTCGAGAGTTGACATTCGATGTTCGAACCTTGTATACCGCCAACCGTCCCCGGCGCAAGGGGCGCCGGATGCCCGAGGAGGATCCATCGGCATGAGCCAGACCGACACCGCCGGCGGCGCCGGATCGTTGGGGAACAAGAAGCTCTCGACGCTGCACGCCGTCGCCCAATCTCTCGCGATCGGACCGATGTTCTCCGTGGCGCTGATCCTCGGCGGGATCTCGCGGCCCGACATCGGCGCCGGCTGGAACGCGGCGCTCGCAGTCGTCGTCGCGACCCTCGGCGTGCTCGCGATCGGCTACGTCGTCGCGCTCTACGCCCGCCGCTTCGCCGGCGCGGGGGCGGTGTACGAGTACCTCACGCACGGCGCGCACCCCTGGCTCGGGGTCATCACGGCCGGGTTCTTCTTCATGGGCGTGCTGTTCCTCGGCGGAGGCGGGATCTACCTCGGGCTCGGCATTCTCGCCGACCAGTTCTGGACGACGCACATCTCGACGTCCGGCCCGGAATGGTGGCTCTGGGCGCTCATTGCACTCGTGATCGTGCTCGCCCTGAACTACGTCGGGATTCGGATCGCCGTCGGCGCGATGCTGACCTTCGCGGCGGTCTCGTTCGTTCCGATGCTGATCCTCGGGGTCGTGATCCTCGCGAAGGGCGGGAAGGACGGGATCACTTTCTCGATGTTCGACCCCGGGCAGACGTCGTGGTTCGGCGTGACGGGAGGCGGGGTGCTCGGTGGCGTGCTCCTCGGGATCCTGCTCTTCGTCGGCTTCGAGGCGGCCGCGTCGATCGGCGAGGAATCCGAGGACCCGCATCGCTCGATCCCGCGCGCGGTGCTGTTCACGATCGCGGTCGCAGGCTCGTTCTTCGTCTTCATGGCGTTCGCCTTCTCGATCGGCTACGGGAAGCCCGCCGTGTCGGAGGGGCGGTGGGCGTTCTCGCCTGCGCCGGTCAGCGAGATGGCGACCGAGTACGTCGGCAAGTGGTACGCGACGCTCCTCGAGCTCGTGATTATCCTCGACGCAATGGCACTCGCGCTCGCGATCTGTGTCCTCATCGGGCGCGGCTTCTTCGCGCTCGGTCGCGACGGCCTCCTGCCGCGCGTGTTTGCGAAGACCTCCCGGCACGACACGCCCTGGGTCGGCAATCTGATGGTCGTCGTGGGGTGCGTCGGGCTGATCGTCCTCGTCCAGGCCACCGACTACGCCTCGCAGTTCGGGGCCACCGGCCCGGATGGGACGTTCGTGCCGTTCTTCCCGAACGATCAGTTCGCGACGTTTATCCTGTCGGCGACGATCGGGTCGTTCGCGGTCGAGCTCGTCTACCTGATCCTCGCGGTCGCGGCGTTCAGGCTCGCGAAGCGGTGGTGGCAGTACCTCGTGGTCGCGGTCGCGGTCGCGACGCCGATCCTCGGCTTCTACGGCGCCCTCAACCCCGACCCGCACGACTCGTCGAACTACAACTGGGTCGCCGCGTACTGGACGATCGGGCTGATCGCCGTCGCGCTCCTCTGGTTCCTCCTCGTCCTCCTC
>DASTKF010000061.1:0-8095 GCA_035716065.1 Gaiella sp. | reverse complement strand
GCGCGCGGCGAGAGCGACTCGGTCGGGACCCCGGCGCGTGCCGTCTCGGTGACGTCAAGCATCGAGCCGGACGTGGTCGCGTTCGGGACACCGGTGGTTGCGACGGCGGACGTCGTCGTGGACGCGACAGTCGTCGATCCCGGCTCGATCAGCCTCCAGACCGACTTCAGCCCGTACGAGGTGACCGGGAGCCCCGTCGTCGGGAGGCGCGTCCAGGGCGGGACGGCCCACGTGAGCTTCCGCTACACGCTTCGGTGCTTGCGCGAAGGCTGCGAGCCGGCGGGTGCGCGGGGGATCGCCCGCTTCCCGTCGGGTCTCGTTCGGTACCGGTTCACGGGCAACCCGGGCGTCGGTCGGGACGTCGTCGACTGGCCGCCCGTGATCGTCGCGTCGCGTGTCGCGACGGCGGACGTCGAGGCGATCCGCTGGCGCGCAAGCGAGACCGCGCTCCCGGCGGTGACGGCGCGGTTCGGGCCGAAGACCTTCGCCGTCGTGCTGCTCCTCGCCGCGCTGGTCCTGGCCGGCTGCGCCGTGTGGCTCGGCCGCCGCCTCTGGCACGTGCCCTCGGCAGTGGAGGAGACAGCGCCGCGCGACGAGCGGCCGCCGCTCGAGCGTGCGCTCGAGCTGGCGCGCACAGGGGCTGCGAACGGCGCGGCGGCCCCCGACCGGCGCCGCGCGCTCGAGCTGGTCGCGCGTGAGCTCGACGCCGTCGGGCTCGGCGATCTCGCCGACGAGGCGCGCGAGCTCGCCTGGTCCCCGCGCGCGTCGAGCGCCGACGAGGTCGAGAGCCTTGCCCGACGGGCCGAGGAGGCGGTGCGTGGGGAGATGGCAGCGGTATGAGCGAGCTCTCCCTGCGCCGGCGCAGCGGGCTTCCGACCTCGGCGGCGGACGAGCTGCGCGGGGAGCACCGCCGCACGCGCTGGCTGCGCATCGTGCTCGCGGCCGTCGCGCTCGGGCTCCTGCTCGGCGCCTTCGGCCTCGCCCGCGACCTCCACGCCCTGCCGACGAGCTACTTCGCGAGCGGCAGCGGAGGCATCGTCGTGCTCGACCTGTCGACGAGCGTCGACGCGCAGAAGTCGCAGCGGGTGATGCGGGTCCTCCAGTCGCTCTCGGAGACCGAGGGGAGGATCGGCCTCGTCGTCTTCTCGGACAGCGCGTACGAGATGCTGCCGCCGGACACGCGGAGTGAGGAGCTCCGTCCGCTGCTGCGGTTCTTCGACCAGGGCCCGGTGGGCATCGGACGGCCGCGCGGCTTCGGCGGACGCGGCGGCGGCGCGGCCCCCAACCCCGCCCGGCCGAGCGAAGAGAGCCCCTGGTCGCTCTCCTTCCGCGGCGGCACCCGGATCTCGACCGGCCTGGCCGAGGCGCGCCAGGTGATTGCCCGCGAGGGCGACAGGTCGCTCTCCGTCCTGCTGCTCAGCGATCTCGACGACTCCGGTTTCGACACCGCTGCTCTGACGGAAGAGCTGACGACGTACGAGCGGGACGGAATCCCCCTGCGGGTCATTCCGCTGTTTCCGGCTCAGGAGGACAGGAAGCTCCTCGCGGCTGTCGCCGGCAGGAGCGTGTTCGTCGACCGCCCCGAGCTGCTGCGGAACACGACCGTGCGCGAGCATCTGACGCTCGTCGGGTCCTCGCCGTGGGCGCTCGTCTGCGTCGGCGCGGTGCTGCTCGCGCTGCTTGCGCTCGTCGAGTGGTGGGGCGCGCGCCTGACGTGGGGAAGGGTGTCGTGAGGACGCCGTCCTGGCTGCGGCCCGTCGGCGGCGTCGTTGCCGTCGCGGCGCTCGTCGTCGCCGCTGCAGTACTCGTCGCGCTCGCGGCGGACGTGCTTCGCTGGGATCGCGAGCTCCGCGACGGCGACGCCGCGTACGGTGCAGGCGCGGCGGTCGTCTGGCAGCCCGACACCCTCCTCCCGCGCGGCGTCTCCGCCTCGCTGCTCGGCGTCTCCGACGACGTCGACTACCGGCAGGCAATCGAACAGTTCTGGCGGAGCAAGCCGCGCGACCCGATCCGCGTGTTCGAGGACGTCACGCGCCGCAGTGCTGCCGAGCGCACGCTGGGGCGTACGTTCGAGCGCGATTCACAGGCGAACCGGCGGTCGCAGCTCGCGGTGCTTCGCGGGGCAATGATGCTCGAGGAGGCACGCAATTCGCCGACGCAGCGCGAGGTCTTCGTGCGCCGTGCGATCGAGTTCCTCGAGCGGGCGGTGGTCATCGATCCGTCGAACCAGACGGCGGTCTACAACCTCGAGCTGGCGCTGAAGCTCCTGCGCGCGTCGGGCTCGGGCGTGGCGGGAAGCGGCGACACGCGCTCGCCGCTGCCGAGCCCCGGTGCGGGCTCGGCGACCAGCGGCAGCGGGTTCTGACGTTGTCCGTCAGCTTCCTCACGCCGTGGGCGGCGCTCGTCGGCCTCGTCGGCGTGCTCGGCGTGGTCGCGTTCGTGCGTGGGCGCCGGCGCTCCGCCGCCGTCGCGGCGTCCCTCGGCCTGCCGGCTGCCGGGAGGCGCTCGACCGTCGTCGACCTCACGCTCCTCTGCCTCGTGGCTGCGCTCGTCGCCGCCGCCGCCGCTCAGCCGGTCGTGGCTCGGTCGGAGGACACGAGCGGCCGGGAGGGCTCGGAGGTGCTGGTCGTGGTCGACGTGACGCGGTCGATGCTCGCCCGCCGCGCGCCGACGGAGCCGACCCGGCTCGACCGGGCACGCGCCGTCGCGAAGCAGCTGCGGAACGCGATCCCGGAAACGCGCGTCGGCGTGGCCTCGCTCTCGGACCGCGTCCTCCCGCACCTCTTTCCGACGCTCGGCCTCAACGCCTTCTCGGCCGTGATCGACCGCGCGATCGGGATCGAGCGCCCGCCGCCCGACCGGCGCGCGCGACGGGCGACGGCGTTCGCGTCGCTCGGCGACCTCGGCCGGGTGGCCTTCTTCCGGCCGGACACGCGGCGACGGATCGCCGTCGTCATCTCCGACGGCGAGACGATCCCCGTCGATCTCGGGACGCTCAGCGACCGGCTGCGCGACGGCCGCGTCTCCACGATCTTCGTCCAGGTCTGGCGCCGAGACGAGGCGGTCTTCGACGACAACGGGAGCCGCGACGTGGCCTACCGGCCCGACCCCACGTCGAGCCGGTCGCTACGGCTCGTCGCGGGCGCGGTCGGCGCGCCTGTGATCAACGAGGGCGACACGCGCGGGCTCGTCGAAGCCGTCCGCGCCCGCCTCGGCACAGGGAAACTCGTGCCGCAGGGCCGTCAGCTCGTGTCGAAGGAGCTCGCGCCGAAGGCGCTGCTCGCCGCCTTCCTGCCGCTCGGGCTCCTGCTCTACCGTCGTAACGCGTAGTTCACATGCCGCGAACGAATTCCGAAGGCACCTCGGCTACCCTCCCGACGTGATGGAACGCCTGCGTACGCCCGGTTTCGGACGGGCCTTGCTCTGGGGCTCCGCGCTCGTTCTCATCGCGGGCGTCGTCGCGTTCATCACCGTCAGTCTCGGAAACAACGACTCCTCGCCGGCTGCCGCCGATCGCGGCACGGTGCCGTCCGGCTACGCGTCGGAGGACCTCCCGGGCGTCGACACCCAGACCACGCCGAAGGAAAGCGACGTGCCGAAGGCGGCGCGCGAGGCCGCGGGCGAGTTCGTCCTGGCGGCCGTCGGGCGCGAGGATCTCTCGAAGGCCTGGACGCTCGCCGACAAGGATCTTCGCGCGTCGTGCGCGTGCACGCGCGAGGAGTGGCTCACGGGGAACATCCCGGTGCAGTACTTCCCCACGAAGGGGCTCAAGGGAGCCGCCTTCTCGGTCGACGAGGTCACACCGGGACACGTCGTGCTCCAGGTGCTGCTCACGCCGGGCAAGAACAAGGACGGGCTCGGCGCGACGGAGTTCTACATCGGCCTCCGTCAGCGCCAGAAGAACGGCCCGTGGCTCGTCGACTACTGGGCGCCCGTGAACGTCGTCGCTGTGCCTGCCGCGCCCGGCGGCGGCGGCGCCGACGGCTAGCACCTCCGCGCCACGTAGGCTGCAGGCATGCTCGTGACGCCGACGTTCATCAGCTCCGACGTCTGACGCCTCGACCACGCCGAGCGTGTCGAGGCGCCGCTGAACAGCCGCTCCCGCGAACGCAGGGACCCGTCCGGCCTGCGTCTGGCATTGGCTAGACTCCGTCGCCGGCGGCCCGTCCGGGCGCCCCTCGGTCAATCACGCCTAACGGAGCCCCATGCCTGATACGAGCACGTCCGGCCGCAGCGTCGGGAAGATCATCGAGATCAAAGGCGTCGTCGTCGACGCGGTCTTCCCCGACGGCCTTCCCGAGATCCTGTCCGCGCTCGAGATCGAGCTGCCGACGGGGACACTCGTCGCGGAGGTGCAGCAGCATCTCGGCGACGACCGCGTGCGCGCGGTCGCGATGGACTCGACGGACGGGCTCGCCCGCGGTGCCGACGTTGTCGACACGGGCCAGGCGATCTCCGTTCCCGTCGGAGAGCCGACCCTCGGCCGGTTGTGGAACGTGATCGGGCAGGCGATCGACGGCAAGGCGCCGCCGCCGGCCGACGTCGAGCGCTGGCCGATCCACCGCGATCCGCCGTCGTTCCGCGACCTCTCGCCGAAGATCGAGATCTTCGAGACCGGCCTCAAGTGCGTCGACCTGATCGCGCCGTACATCAAGGGCGGCAAGGTTGGGCTGTTCGGCGGTGCCGGCGTCGGCAAGACCGTTCTCATCCAGGAGCTGATCCACAACCTCGCGCAGCAGCACGGCGGCGTCTCGGTGTTCTCGGGCGTCGGCGAGCGCACGCGCGAGGGCACCGACCTGATGATCGAGATGACCGAGTCGGGCGTGATCGACAAGGTCGCCCTCGTCTACGGCCAGATGAACGAGCCACCCGGCGCGCGCTTGCGTGTCGGCCTCTCCGGTCTGACGATGGCCGAGTACTTCCGCGACCAGGGCCAGGACGTGCTGCTCTTCATCGACAACATCTTCCGCTTCGTCCAGGCGGGCTCCGAGGTCTCGGCGCTCCTCGGCCGCATGCCGAGCGCGGTCGGCTACCAGCCGACGCTCGCGACGGAGATGGGGCAGTTGCAGGAGCGGATCACCTCGACGACGACCGGCTCGGTCACGTCGGTGCAGGCGATCTACGTGCCGGCGGACGACCTGACGGACCCCGCGCCCGCGAACACCTTCGCCCACCTCGACTCGACGACGACGCTCTCGCGCGCGATCGTGGAGAAGGGGATCTACCCGGCGATGGACCCGCTCGACTCGACCTCGCGCGCGCTCCAGCCGGGCATCGTCTCCGACGACCACTACCGCGTCGCGACGAGCGTCCAGCAGATCCTGCAGCGCTACAAGGACCTGCAGGACATCATCGCGATCCTCGGGATGGACGAGCTCACCGACGAGGACAAGCTCGTCGTCGCGCGCGCCCGCAAGGTCGAGCGCTTCCTCTCGCAGCCGAACTTCGTCGCCGAGCAGTTCACGGGCACGCCGGGCAAGTACGTCAAGCTCGACGACACGATCGCCGGGTTCGACGCGATCATCAAGGGCGAGCACGACGAGCTTCCCGAGGCCGCGTTCTACATGCAGGGCCCGATCGAGGACGCGATCGAGCGCGCCCGCGAGCTCGAGAAGGTCGCCGCGTAACCCGGCGCCGATGGCGGAGATCGCGGACCATCCGCCGTTCGACGTCGCGGTCGTGACGCCGGACGGGCCCGTCTTCTCCGGCGAGGCCCACATGCTGATCGTGCCCGGGGCCGCCGGAGAGATCGGTGTGCTCGCGCGGCACGCGCCGCTCGTCGCCACGTTGAAAGCGGGCTCGACCCGCGTCCACCTCGGCGGGAACGAGATCCTCGAGTTCGCCACGGGCCCCGGCTTCTTCAAGGTCGAGCTCGACCGTGCGCTCGCGCTCGTCGACGACGCGGTGAACGTCAAGGAGATCGACGACTCCCGCGCGCAGGCGCAGCTCGACGCCGCGAAGGCGGAGCTCGAGAGGGTCGAGGCCGGCGATTCGGCCGCCGACCGCTGGCAGCTCGAGCAACGGATCCGCCACGCCGAGAACCAGCTCTCGGTCTCGGGTCGAACCACGGGCTGAATCGTCCGCCGGGGATGTGCCCGGCACTCCAGCGTTCCCGGTGTCCGACTTCAGTCGGACACCTTCGGCGCAAGCATCTCGGTCGGCGGTTGGTGCCGGACTGAAGTCCGACACCAGGGGGCTCGCCGACTCCGCCGTCGGCCGCTATCGTGAGAGGTCCCGGAGAGCTTTGACAGGCAGCTTGGCGACCGGGTCACCAAACGCCTAAAGAGCCCCCGGCGCGGACCTCGCTCGGGCTCTGAGGCGGAAGGTGGCCCACGAGGAGAGCCATTTGAGCGCGACCGATCAGCTTCGACAGATTCTCGATCGCCGGATCGGCGTGCTCGACGGCTCGTGGGGCGTGCTCATCCACCGGCGGGGGCTGTCGGAGGCGGACTACCGCGGCGAGCGGCTGCGCGAGCACGGCCGGGACGTCAAGGGCGACCCCGACCTGCTCAACCTCACGCGCCCGGCGCTCATTGCCGAGATCCACGACGCCTACTTCGCCGCCGGTGCGGACATCGCGACGACCAACACGTTCACAGCCACGTCGATCGGACAGGGCGACTACGACCTCGGGCACCTCGCCGCGGAGATGAGCCGCGAGGGTGCGCGCCTCGCCCGTGCCGCCGCCGACGCGTGGACGGAGCGGACGCCCGACCGGCCACGCTTCGTCGCCGGAGCAGTCGGGCCGCTCAACGTCTCGCTTTCGGTCTCGCCGAAGGTGGACGACCCCGCTTACCGCTCGGTGACGTTCGAGGAGGTGCGCTCGAGCTACGCGGAGCAGATAGCCGCGCTCGTCGAGGGCGGCGTCGACCTCCTGCTCGTCGAGACGATCTTCGACACCCTGAACGGAAAAGCCGCGATCGTCGCCGCCGCGGACGTCGCGCCGGAGCTGCCGCTCTGGCTCTCGTTCACCGCCATCGACCGCAGCGGCCGCAACCTCTCGGGCCAGACCGCGGAGGCGTTCTGGGTCTCCGTCGAGCACGCCCGGCCGCTCATCGTCGGCGTCAACTGCTCGCTGGGCGCGAGCGAGATGCGCCCCTTCCTCGAGCAGCTCGCGCGCGTCGCCGACACGTACGTGTCCTGCTACCCGAACGCCGGCCTGCCGAACGCGATGGGCGAGCACGACGAAGAGCCGGGCGACACGAGCCGGTATCTGCGCGGCTTTGCGGAGGACGGCCTCGTCAACGTGGTCGGAGGGTGCTGCGGCACGACGCCGGAGCACGTCCGCCAGATCGCGGCCTCCGTCGAGGGGATGGCGCCGCGGGCGATCCCGGAGCGCATCGCGCGGACGCGCTGGAGCGGGCTCGAGCCGTTCGAGATCGGTCCCGACACGGGTTTCGTGATGATCGGGGAGCGCACGAACGTGACGGGCTCCGCGCGATTCCGGTCGCTCGTCGAGGCCGACGATCTCGAGGCAGCGGTCGAGGTGGCGATCGAGCAGGTGCGAAGCGGCGCCAACGCGCTCGACGTGAACATGGACGCCGACCTGCTCGACGGCGAGCGGACGATGACGCGCTTCCTCAACCTGCTCGCCACCGAGCCGGAGGCCGCCCGGCTGCCGATCATGGTCGACAGCTCCCGCTGGGGCGTCCTCGAGGCGGGGCTGCGCTGCCTCCAGGGCAAGGGCATCGTCAACTCGATCTCGCTGAAGGAAGGGGAGGAGCCGTTCCTCGAGCACGCGCGGACGATCCGCCGCTACGGCGCCGGGGTTGTCGTGATGGCGTTCGACGAGCAGGGACAGGCCGACACGGTCGAGCGCAAGGTCGAGATCTGCGCACGCGCGTTCGACCTCCTCACCGAGCAGGCGGGGTTCCCTGCAGAGGACATCGTGTTCGACCCGAACGTGCTCGCAGTCGCAACGGGGATCGAGGAGCACAACGAGTTCGCGAAGGCGTTCATCGAGGCGCTGCCGCTCATCAAGCAGCGCTGCCCCGGAGCGCGGACGAGCGGCGGCATCTCCAACCTGTCCTTCGCCTTCCGCGGCAACCAGCACGTGCGCGAGGCGATGCACGCGGCGTTCCTCTACCACGCGATC
>DASTKF010000060.1:0-2058 GCA_035716065.1 Gaiella sp. | reverse complement strand
CGAGCCGCTCGGGCACACCGCCAACGGCGAGCCCGTGTTCCTCTCCGACGTGTGGCCGTCGCCGCAGGAGGTACGGGAGACGGTCGAGGGCGCGATCGGCCGCGAGATGTTCGAGCGCACCTACGCGGACGTCTACACCGGCGACCCGGCGTGGCGCGAACTGCCGGTGCCGGAGGGCTCCGTCTTCGCCTGGGACGCCGCGTCGACGTACGTGAGGCAGCCGCCGTACTTCGAGGGCATGACCGCGGAGCCGGCGACCGTCGACGACATCCACGACGCGCGCTGCCTCGTCTCGCTCGGCGACTCGGTCACGACAGACCACATCTCGCCGGCCGGCTCGATCAAGCCGGAGTCGCCCGCGGGTCGCTACCTCGTCGAGCACGGCGTCGAGCGCAAGGAGTTCAACTCGTACGGCTCACGGCGCGGAAACCACGAGGTGATGGTGCGCGGAACCTTCGCGAACGTCCGCCTGCGGAACCTGCTCGTACCGGAGTCGGAGGGCACCTGGACGGTGCACCTGCCCTCGGGCGAGGAGACGACGATCTTCGAGGCGGCCGAGCGCTACATCGGCGAGGGCGTGCCGACGATCGTGCTCGCCGGCAAGGAGTACGGCTCCGGGTCCTCGCGCGACTGGGCGGCGAAGGGGCCGAACCTGCTCGGAGTGAAGGCCGTGATCGCGGAGAGCTACGAGCGGATCCATCGCTCGAACCTCCTGATGATGGGGGTCCTTCCGCTCCAGTACCTCCCCGGCGAGAGCCGCGAGTCGCTCGGGCTGACCGGGCGCGAGGTGTTCTCCGTCACAGGGGTCTCCGGCGGCGAGGCGCGCGAGGTCACGGTCCGCGCGGACGAGCGGGAGTTCCGCGCGATCCTGCGGCTCGACACCCCGCGCGAGCGCGAGTACGTCCGCCACGGCGGGATCCTCCCCTACGTGTTGCGGAAGCTGGCAGCGGGGGGCTGATGGTGTCCGACTTGAAGTCGGACACCAACGGCGACCAGCTCCGGGCGCTGCTCGGCCGCTTCCCGAGCGGCGTCGCGGTCGTCACGGTCGACTCGGGCGGACAGCGGGTCGGGCTGACGGTTGCGACGCTCGTCGGGCTCTCGCTCGAGCCGCCGCTCATCGGGTTCTCGGTCGCGCGGCAGGCGGCGCTGCACGAGCTGCTGCGGGAGGCGGGGCGATGCGCCGTCTCGCTCCTGGCCGCCGGACAGGAAAGCGTCGCGGAGCACTTCGCCCGCGGTGTGCCGCCAATCGGCATGTGGGAGGGAATCGCGACCGAGCGTTCGGCCGCCCTCCCCCTTCTCTCCGGCGCGCTCGGCTGGCTCGAATGCGCTCTGCACGACGAGGTGCCGGCAGGGACACACACGCTGTTCGTCTGCGCGGTCGAGCGGGTCGTGCACGGGGCGGACGGCCCCGGGCTCGTCCGGGTGCGCGGCCGGTTCGCGTCGGCCTGAGGCCGTCAAGGCCGGCGAGGCTGAAGCCACGCCCGCAAGCCCCGGCGGTACCCTCGCCGCTTGTGACCGAGCGCGAGACGTCCTGGGGGATCGAGCCCGTCCCGGAGAGGCTGCGCGTGCTCGGCGGGGTCGACATGGGGCTCCTGTGGGGGAACCTCGGCGTCTCGCTGCTCGTGATCGTCGCCGGGGCGGTGCTCGTGCCTGCGCTCTCGCTGCCGACCGCGCTCGTCGCGATCCTCGTGGGCTGCCTCGTCGGGAACCTGATGCTCGCGGTTGCGGGTGCGATCGGGGCACAGGCGCGCGTCCCGGCGATGGTGCTGATGCGGGCGCCGCTCGGCGAGCGCGGCTCGTACCTGCCGACGGCGATCAACGTCGTCCAGTGCCTCGGCTGGACCGTCTTCGAGCTGCTCGTGATCGCGACGGCCGCGGCGGCGCTCTCGGACCAGCTTCTCGGCTTCGAGGCGCGCTGGGCCTGGACGATCGTGTTCGGCGCGGCCGCGCTCGCGATGGGCCTGCTCGGCCCGATCGGCGTCGTGCGCACCGTCATCCGGCGGGTCGCGGTGTGGGTCGTTCCCCTCGCGGTCGCGTACCTCGCCTGGTGGGCGCTCA
>DASTKF010000059.1:0-2152 GCA_035716065.1 Gaiella sp. | reverse complement strand
CCGACGGACACCGTGTACGGGCTTGCTGCAGACGGCGAGAGCGAGGCGGCTGCGCTGGCGCTCTATGCCACGAAGGGCCGCGACGCGATCCAGCCGACGGCGGTGCTCTTCGCGTCCGTCGACGTCCTGCTCGAGCGCGTGCCCGAGCTTCCCGCGCACGCAGTCGAGGCGGTGCGGTCGCTCCTCCCGGGGCCGTACACGCTGGTCCTGGAGAACCCCGCGCGCCGGTACTCCTGGCTCAACCCGCAGCAGCCCGACGCGATCGGCCTGCGGGTCCCGGCCGTCACCGGCGCCGCTCGAGCCGTGCTTGGGGCCGTCGGCGCGGTTGTTGCCACGAGCGCGAATCTTCCCGGCGGTGTCGACCCACGCAGGGTCGAGGAAATTCCTCCGGAGATCGCGGCGGCGGTCGACGTCGTCGTCGACGGTGGCGAGTTACCGGGCATCCCGTCGACCGTGGTCGACCTCACCGGCCCCGCGCCGCGCGTGCTCCGCGAGGGCACCGTCGCCGCCGCGGAGGTCCTCGAGCGCCTGCGACGTCTTACGGGTCGTTAACCGCGCGCCGAGGCACCGAGGACCAAGGCACCCGGGGCACCGCGGCACCAAGGCGCCGGGACACCGGGCGAGTAGGATCCGGCTGTGGCAGTTGCCGCCGACCACCTCGAGCGTCTGCGGACCGGGGGGCTCGCGGAGCACGATCCCGAGGTCGCCGCGCTGATCGGCCGGGAGGCCGACCGCCAGCGCGGCCAGATCGAGCTGATCGCGTCGGAGAACTTCACCTGGCCGGCCGTGCTCGAGGCAGCCGGCTCGGTTCTCACCAACAAGTACGCCGAGGGCTATCCGGGTCGTCGCTACTACGGCGGCTGCGAGGTCGTCGACGAGATCGAGCAACTCGCGATCGACCGCGCGAAGGAGCTGTTCGGCGCCGAGCACGCGAACGTCCAGCCGCACGCCGGCGCTCAGGCGAACATGGCCGTCTACTTCGGGCTCCTCGAGCCGGGCGACACCGTGCTCTCGCTGCGGCTCGACCACGGCGGTCATCTGACCCACGGTCTGAAGGTCAACTTCTCCGGCCGGCTCTACACGATCGTTCACTACGGCGTCTCGCGCGAGACCGGCGTCGTCGACGAGGACGAGATCCGCGCGCTCGCGCGCGAGCACCGGCCGAAGATCGTCATCTGCGGCGGCTCCGCATATCCGCGCACCGTCGACACGGCGATGTTCCGACGGGTCGCCGACGAGGTCGGCGCCTTGCTCTGGTGCGACATGGCGCATTTCGCCGGGCTCGTTGCCGCCGGGCTGCATCCGAACCCGGTCGAGCACTGCGACGTCGTCACGTCGACCACGCACAAGACGCTCGCAGGCCCGCGCGCCGGGCTCGTCCTCTGCCGCGAGGAGCATGCGACGGCGATCGATCGCGCCGTCTTCCCAGGGATGCAGGGTGGCCCGCTCGAGCACGTGATCGCGGCGAAGGCGACGTGCTTCCGGATCGCGGCGACCGACGGCTTCCGCGCCTACCAGCAGCAGATTCGCACGAACGCCGACGCGCTCGCAGAGACGCTGCTCGCGGGCGGGATCGACCTGCTCACGGGCGGGACCGACACCCACCTGCTCCAGCTGGACCTCCGCGCTACGGAGTGGTCGGGGAAGGACGCCGAGGAGCGGCTCGACGCGGCCGGGCTGACCACGAACCGCAACACGGTTCCCTTCGACGAGCGACCGCCGACGATCGCCTCGGGCGTCCGCGTCGGCACGCAGGCGGCGACGATGCGCGGGTTCGACGGCGACGACTTCCGCGAGGTCGGGAGCATCGTCGTCGAGGCGCTCACCGACGGGGTCGACCTCGCCGCGCTCCGCGGTCGCACCGAGGCGCTGTGCGCCAAGCGCCCGCTCTATCCCGGCTTCCGCGGCTACCCCACGTACATCGCCGACGGCGAGCGAGGCTGAGCCTTCCGTGTCGGAGACCGCTCCAGTCACCACGGCCGCGACGGGCAGCGTGACCGAGGTGCTCCATCCGCTCGTGCAGCACAAGCTCGGCCTCCTGCGCGACGTGACGACGACGACGCAGATGTTCCGGCAGCTCGTGAACGAGCTCACGCTGCTCCTCACGTACGAGGCGACGAAGGATCTCGCCGACGAGGAGGTCGAGATCGAG
>DASTKF010000058.1:0-9372 GCA_035716065.1 Gaiella sp. | reverse complement strand
GGCGCAACGATCTGCCTGGCCCGGATCCCGCGCTGCGATGCATGCCCGCTGGCGCGCGCGTGCCCCTCGCGAGGCACTCGGGACGCGCCAACGCGGAAGCAGCCACCCTTCGAGGGCTCGTTCCGGCAGCGGCGCGCCGACGTGCTCCGCACCGTGGCCGCCGCGCCACTGCGCGCCGACCAGCTCGAGAAGGCGGTCGTCGACTCGCTCGCGCGAGATGGTCTCGTCGTCGTAGAGGACGACCTGGTCCGCCTTCCTTCCTGACGGTCAGCGACCCTCGGCGTACCCGGGGCGCGCCTCCAAGTAGCGCGGCAGCCCGTCGTCCGGGATCGGCTCCCAGCTCGCCGCGTAGGCGACGAACGCACGCGACTCGGGCCGGACTCCGGGGTCTCCGTCGACCGAACCGAGCCGAACGCCGGTGTACTCCGCTGACCCGGGGTCTCGGCTGAAGAGCGCCGAGCCGCACCGGACGCAGAAGATCTTCTCCCGCCCGCCCTCGGGCAGCCAGACGCGGAGCTCCTCCTCGCCCTGCAGGATCCGAACCGAGCCAGGCTCGGCGCGCGCGTTGGCGGACGCCGCAGTGCCGCTCCGACGCTGGCAGCGGGTGCAGTGGCAGTAGCCGGCCGAGAGAAACGGGGCGGTGACCTCGAACCGGACAGCGCCGCAACCACAGCCGCCGGTGACGGGCAGGTCCACGGCTTCCACCGTACCCGTCCACGCATCGCCGCCGACCCCGATCAAGACGTAACGCGGCCCCGGGTGCGTCGTCTCTGCCCGTCGGCACACCCGGGGCTGCGATGGGACTCCCTGGACACGCGCCGTGCGCCGTGTCGCCGGTCGGCCCTGAAGATGTAGCGGCCGCGGACGGGACGTCGCGGCCGACGCGCGTCTCGCCGGTGCGAGAGGCGCGTCAATCAACTAGTCCGGTGGATTCTGCTCCAACGCGCACCCTTCCATGTCGAAGGGACTGTCTCCCTCGACCATAGCGCGTCGACGCATCGCTGTGTAGCTCCGTCAGGTCTCGACTCGGAGCAAGGCGACCGCCTCCGCGGCAAGGCCCTCGCCACGACCCGTGAACCCGAGCCGGTCGGTCGTCGTCGCACGGACGTTGACGGCGTCCTCCTCGACGCCCAGTGCCGCCGCGAGCCTGCGCCGCATCTCCTCGCGATGCGGGGCGACGCGCGGCTCCTGACCGATCACGACGCAGTCGGCGTTGACGAGCAGGTAGCCGGCGGCACGCACCTGCGCGTAGGCGCCGGTCAGGAGCGCGAGCGAATCGGCGCCGCGGTAGGCCTCGTCCTCGGACGGGTACAGCGCGCCGATGTCTGCGAGCCCGGCCGCGCCCAGGAGGGCGTCGGTGAGGGCATGTGCGACCACGTCGCCGTCGGAATGGCCGACGAGGCCCCGCGGATGGTCGATCGTCACCCCACCGAGGACGAGGGGCACCCCGTCCCCGAACGCGTGCGCGTCGACGCCGAGACCGATCCGAAGCTCGGCTCCTGTCACGCGAGCGCTCCCGGGAGCTCCGCGAGCGACTCGATCGCGATGGCTCCCGCCGGGGTGGGCTGGAGCCTCCCCCACGGGCCCCGCCGGAGGTGGACGGAGACGAGCCCCGCGGCGAGCGCCGGCCCTGCATCGTTGTCGGCCCGGTCGCCGACGTATGCGACCTCCGGCGCGGGCACCCCGGCGATGTCGACGAGCCGCTCGAAGAACGCCTGGTCGGGCTTGCGCACGCCGAGGCTGGCCGAGCCGGTCACGACGTCGACCGGGAGCTCGGAGGAGCGTGCCCACGCTTCGAGCGCGGCGGTCTGGTTGCCGGCAACGCCGACGAAGAGCCCGTCGGCGCGCAGGCGCTCGAGGCATCCGAGAGCATCCGAGTACAGGTCGTCGGTCGAGTAGACAATCGAGTCCCAGGCGCCGGCGGAGCGCTCGAGACCGAGATGCCGCCAGAGCTCCCAGTGCTCTTCGTTCCGCGCAATGGTTACGCCGAGCGCCGCGCACACGACGTGCGGGCCGACGCCTGCCGCCTCCGCAACGACCCGCCAGTAGCGCTCCTCGTCGATCAGGGTCTCCCCCACGTCGAAGAAGACCGCGCGCACTGTCACAGGCCCTCGTCCTCCACGAGCCTGGCGACGAGCTCGAGGTCGCCCGCGGTCGTCACCTTCACGAGCCGCGGGTCTCCCGCGACGACCGCGACCCGGCCGCCTGCTCGCTCGACGAGCGAGGCGCAGTCCGTGGCGCCCGCCAGCTCACCCGAGTAGCCCGCGCGCAGGCGGTCGGCGACGAACACCTGGGGGGTCTGGACCGCGACGAGCGCTTCGCGGTCGATCGTCTCGGCGACGATGCCCCCCTCGACGCGCTTGACCGTATCGCCGATGGAGACACCTGGAACGACCCCGTCGAAACCCTCTGCGAGCCGCGCGAGCAGACGCCCGATCACCGCGTCGTCGACGAGCGGCCGGGCCGCATCGTGGACGAGCACGACGAGCGCATCCTTCGGGACCTCCGCGAGCGCGATCCGGACCGACTCTGCCCGGGTCGCTCCCCCCGTGACGACGGCGGCCACCTTCGACGCAACGAGCTCCTCGGCGAGCAGGATCGCCGGCTCCTCCCAGCCGGGGGGCGCGGCGACCACGATCGCGTCGACCCACTCGGACGTGTCGAGCCGCTCGAGGCTCTCCGCGAGCAGCGGCCGTCCCGACAGACCGGCGAACGCCTTCGGGCGGTTGCTACCCAGCCTCGAGCCGGAGCCGGCCGCGACGAGGATCGCCCAGGTGCCTCCGGCTTCGCCGGAGGCACTAGAGGACGTGCTCATGGAGTCGATGCGGGTCTTCTAGTGCTTTCGCGCAGCGAAAGCAAACGCCCGACTAGGCGGTGGCGGTGGCGGCGGTCTTCGGCTTCGCCTTCGCCCGCCTCGTCTTGGCGGGATTGGCGAGCACTTCCTCGAGCCAGGCATGCGCGTCGTCCTCGGAGAGGTCCTTCGCGTACATGAGCTCGGAGGCGAGGATCTTCTTCGCCTTGACGTACATCTGCTTCTCGCCGGTCGAGAGGCCCTTCTCGTGGTCGCGCAGGGCGAGGTTCCGGACGACCTCGGCGAGCTCGAGGATGTCGCCGGTCTTCATCTTGTCGCGATTGTGCTTGAAGCGGCGGTTCCAGTTCTTCGGCATCTCGGTCGAGCCGCCGAGCAGCACCTTCTGCACGACCTCCACCATCTCGAGGTCGATCACACCGCGCAGCCCGACCTTCTCGCAGTTGTCGACGGGCACGTTGACCGTCATCTCGTTGTGGAGGATCCGGATGGTCAGGTACTCGCGCTCCTCCCCGAGCACGACCTTGACCTCCTTCTTCTCGACCGTCCCCGCGCCGTGGTGGGGATACACGACCTTGTCGCCGACATCGAACACGCCTCGAGCCCTCCCGTCGTCCGGTCTGGATATGCGCCTGACTCACGAAAAGTGCCGGCTCTTTGGGGGCCGGCGTATGTCTCCATTCTACCGGAAGCGACGGCCCGGAACCGGCCGAAATGCACGCGGAATGCGCGTTAGCAGGACTGACGGCGGTGTCGTGCTCTTCAGCCCTCCTCCATCGCGCGGGCGTTCGGCTCGAGCGTAGCCCCGAGCGCCTGCCTGAGCGTCTCCACGGCGACGACACGCGGCCCGCCGCGCGCGACGACGTCAGTCCCGTCCGGCGCCACGACCGCCTGGATCCCGAGCTTCGCGCACTCCTCGAGGCGTCGCTCCGCCTGGGCGGCCGTACGCAGCCGACCGGTGAGGCCGAGCTCGCCGAACGCTGCGATGCCTTCCCGCAACGGGGTTGCGCGAGCCGCCGACGCGATCGCGAGCGCGACGGCCAGATCCGCGCCGGGCTCGTCGATCCGCACGCCCCCGGCGACGTTGACGAACACGTCCGCCGCGCCGAGCGGGACGCCGGCGTGGCGGCCCAGCACCGCGACGATCATCGCGAGCCGCTTGGGGTCGACACCCGTACCGACCCGCCGAGGCATCGCGAGATCGGTTCGCGAGACCAGCGATTGCACCTCGAGGAGGATCGGGCGCGTTCCCTCGAGCGCGACCGCGACGGCCGCGCCGACTTCGCCGGCCCGCGTGCGCCCGAAGAGGGCCGACGGGTCGGGGACTCCGACCAGTCCCGCGGAGGTCATCTCGAATACCCCGAGCTCGTTCGTCGAGCCGAATCGGTTCTTCGCCGCCCGGAGAACGCGGTGCGCGTGGTAGCGGTCGCCCTCGAACTGGAGCACGCAGTCGACGAGGTGCTCCAGGACGCGAGGGCCCGCAACCGCGCCGTCCTTCGTCACGTGGCCGACGAGAACGGTTGCGACCCCGCTCCGCTTCGCCACGCGGAGCAGGCGCGCTGCCGCCTCCCGTACCTGCGCCACGGAGCCGGGCGCCGATCCGAGCTCGCTCGCGTACAACGTCTGCACGGAGTCGATCACACAGACGTCGGGCGTCTCCTTCTCGAGCGTCGCGCAGACGGCCTCGAGCTCCGTCTCGGCGAGGATCGACACGTCGTCGGCGCCGCCGAGCCGCTCGGCGCGGAGACGCACCTGGGCAACCGATTCCTCGCCGGTGACGAGAAGCGCACGCCGGCCGCTGCGGGCGACGGCGCCGAGCGCGGAGAGGAGGAGCGTGGACTTGCCGACGCCCGGCTCGCCGCCGAGCAGCACGAGCGAGGCAGGTACGAGGCCGCCGCCGAGGACACGATCGAGCTCCGGCACACCCGTGGTGAGCCTGGCAGCCTCCTCGACGCGAACGTCACCGAGCCGCTCCGGCGCGCGTGGAGCGCTTGCGGCGGGTTGCCCGTCGCGACCGTGGAGCTCCTCCACCAGCGTCCCGAACGCGCCGCAGCCCGGGCACTTGCCGAGCCAGCGTCCCGTGGTCGCACCGCACTCGGTACAGGTGAACTGTACGACGACCTTCGCCATTCACCCATCGTACGCGACGGCTCGGATGCCATCCTGTCCATTCTGACAACAGATTCCCGGCGAAGCCGCCGAAGGCCGGCCCGCAGCCGCCGCGCCTATTCTCCGGGTGTGGAACACGGTCACGCGCACGGCGTGCACGACCATCGGGGCGCCTCGCGGCGCGCGCTCGCGATCGTCCTCGCGCTCACGGTCGGCTTCACGGTCGTGGAAGTCGTCGGCGGCGTCCTCACCGGCAGCCTCGCGGTGCTCGCGGACGCAGGCCACATGCTGTCCGACACCTTCGCGATCGGCCTTGCCCTCGTCGCGCTCACCCTCGCCGCGCGCCCCTCGACGCCTCGCCGGAGCTTCGGCCTCCAGCGGGCCGAGATCCTGGCGGCGTTCGTGAACGGGCTTACGCTCGTGATCGTGAGCGGCTGGATCGTCTGGGAGGCGGTCCAGCGGTTCCGAAACCCGCCCGAGATCCTCGGGGGCTGGATGCTGGTCGTGGCGCTCGCCGGCCTCGCGGTGAACGGCACCTCGGCCATGATCCTCATGCGCTCGCACGGTGAGAGCCTGAACGTCGAAGCCGCCCAGCGACACGTGATCGCCGACCTGCTCGGCTCTGCCGGCGTCCTCGTGGCGGCGGTGGTCATCCTCGCGACCGGCTGGACGGTCGTCGACCCGATCGTCTCGGTGGCGATCGCGCTGCTGATCGTCGGAAGCGCATGGAGCGTCCTCCGCGACTCGACCGCGATCCTGATGGAGGAGACGCCGCCGGACATCGACGCCGCGGTCGTCGCGCAGGCGATCGTCTCCGTGCCCGGAGTGGCGAGCGTCCACGATCTGCACGTGTGGCGGATCACGTCCGGTTTCGACGCGCTCGCCGCCCACGTCCTCGTCGGCCGCGGCGAGGATTGCCACGGCCTGCGACGGGAGATCGAGCGCCTTCTGGAGTCCGAGTTCGACCTCACCCACACGACGCTGCAGGTCGACCACGATGCGTCGGAGGCCCTGATCGAGCTCCAGCGCCCCGCCGCGACGCGCCCGGGCTAGGACGGCTTCTTCGGCTTTGGGTTCGGCTTCGGCGCCGTCCGGCGGGGCGCCGGCCCGACTTCGACGATCGCGTTCTGCGGGTCGTAGCGAACGGTGTAGTGCTCGTTGCGCCGAAGCTTCGATCCCCGGAACACCTTCCGCGTGTACTGCACGGTGAACCCGGACTCGCCCGCGGACTGGACGGTGCTCGTCGTTCCCGGGGCAAGCGCGGAGTTCAGCGTCCGGATCGTCTCGGGCGGCGTGAGGGCGTACGGCTCTCCCGTCGTCGTCTCCACGCGCCGTCCGAGCTTGCGGGAGTAGAAGCGAACCGTGATCGACGAGTCGGTCGCGACGACCTTCATCAGGATCGCCGCAGGCCAGTCGTTCGAGAAGACGAGCTCCGGCCCACCCCACGAGACGGTCGCCTCGCGCCCCATCGGGTACCGCGAGATGTAGAACTGGTGCGCCTGGTGGGCGACGAGCTTCACGCCTGCGAAGAACGCGGCGTTGTAGAGCGTCGTGGCAACCTGGCTGATCCCTCCACCGACCGCCTCCTCGAGCCGCCCGTCGAAGATCTGCGGCGCGGAGACGAACCCGCGCTCGGTCGTGCGCTTGCCGAGCGCGTCGTTGAGCGAGAAGGACTCGCCCGGCTTCACGATCGTTCCGTCGAGCATTTGCGCCGCGCGCTGGATATTCGTGACGCGCGGTTGGCAACACGAGTAGTAGGTCGTGAACTCCGAGACGCGCTCGCGGATGTCCAGCTTCTCGGCGTCGTCGGTCGTCAGCGCCGGCAACGTGGATGCGAACCGCGCTAGATGGATCGTGGACGCGAGGTCCGACACGAGCGAGCGCCCGATTCGGTCGACGTCCAGCGTTCGGCCCGGCCGCGACGGGACGACGCGGACACCGGCCGTTCCCACCGCGAAGGTCGCGTCTTGCGGAGCGACCTCGAAGCGCCCGAGCTTGACACGCAGAGACGCGCCGAGGCCCTTCTGCTCGAGCGACAGCGCGAGACCGCCGTCCACCGGCTCGGTACGGACGAGCAACCGGAGGCGCTGCCGCGTGAGCGTCGCGTCCACGTCGCGGAACCGGACGCGTCGCGGAGTGTCGAGAAGCCGCTCCACACGGCTGGCCGCTGCGGTCGCCTCCGGCGTAGAAACGAGGGGGCGGACGGTCACGATTCGGAGCCGGACCCTCCTCGGAAGAGTTCGCAACGACCGGCGTAGCGCCTTCCGGTCGACGCCCGTCCCGAGACGCGCCTCGACGACGCCGATCGACTCCTTCGCGATGTCGACCCGGGCGTCGCGCCATGGCTCGCCGAACCGGTCGTCGAGCCGGTTGGCGAGCTTCGCCACGGCGACCGGGCCGAGGCGATAGGCGAGCTTCAGGTGCCTGCCCTGCCGGAGCCCCACGCGGGCGAGCACGCGGGCGAGCAAGCCCCCGTCGCCCGCCTCGGCGACTGCGTCCGCGACGAGCGGTCTCGCGCGGATCTCGCGACCGCTCGTCGAGGCGAGCGCGCCGCCCGGCCCGACGAGGCGGATGGGGACATCGAGGCGCGTAGCGGCCGCGCGGGCGACCGCGACCTGCGCCTCGCTCTCCGTCGATCCTCCCACGTCGACACCCGCGATCGTCGTTCCGCGTGGCAGCGTGTCGCGCTCGAGAAGCGCGATCGCCCCGAACGCGACGGCGAGCACGGCCACGAAGCCGGCGACGAGGGCGAGGATGACCAGCGCCTTCCGCGCGCGGCGGCGGGGCCGCCTGACGGTGGAGAGGAACGGGCCCGACACGGCGCGTCCGACGGTAGCGGACGAGGATCGTCCCGCTGTTCGCGCCGCGTTTACGCGAGCGTCTTCACGAACAGCACCCGGTCCTCGCCGGGCCCGTCGTAGTCGTGCGCGACGCGCTCGGACCTGAAGCCGAGCGCCTCGTGGAAGGCGACCGAGCCCGCGTTGGCGGGTGACGTGACGCACCTGACGCGCGTGCGCCCCGCGGCGCGGGCATCGTCGAAGAACCGCTCGTAGAGCTGCCGGCCGAGACCACCGCCGCGATGCTCCGGCGAGACGCCCACGAAGTGGATGTACGCCTCGTCCGGGTCGGTCTGCGAGAGGAAGCCGATCAGGAAGGCGGCGAGCTGACCTTCCTCGTCGTCGGCGACGTAGCTCGTTCCCTCGAAATGGACGAAGAAGAGCTGCGGCAGCATCGGCGCCATGTCGCGGCCGCCCCACCAGGCATTGACGCGGCCGATGACGCGGCCGTAGTCCGCGGGCTCCGCGTGCCGGATCTCCATGTCCGAACCCTAGATGGGTTCGGACATGGAGCGTGTCTGGCTTCAGTCAAACACGTGCGTCCTGTCTCCGCGGTGAGACGTGGGTGTCCGACCCGAAGTCGGGCACCTCAGGTCCAGGCCCTGCACATCGCGTCCACGTGGCGGTGGTCTGTGCCGCAGCAGCCGCCGAGCACCGTGAGCGACGGCAGCTGGTCCCGGAGCGCCACGTACTCGAGGGCGAGCTCCTCGGGGTTTCCGGCGTCCAGCTCGTCGGCTTCGTCGAGCTCGGCGTGGCTCATGCGCGACGCGTTCGCACGCAGCCCGCGGATCCTGGCCGTCCACTCCGCGCCCGGCTCCAGCACATCGTAGAAGTGAGAGGGATGTGCGCAGTTGACCATGAAGTACGCCGCCGCTCGGTCGGAGCGGGCGTCGACCTCCTCGATCGCCTCCCCGAGCGGCTGGCCGCTCGGGAGCCGCCCGTCCGTCTCGACGGTGAACGAGATCACCGCGGGCAACCCCGCGGCACCCGCGGCGCGGACGACGCCGAGAGCCTCGTCGACGTACGTCATGGTGATTGCGGTGACGAGGTCGGCGCCGGCCTCCGCGAACGTCCGGATCTGCGCCCCGTGGTACGAGGCCGCCGCCTCGTCGCCCATGGCCTCCCCGACCACGTAGCCGTCACCGCGCGGTCCGATGCAGCCGGAGACGACGATCGGTGTCGAGCCCGTCTCGAATCCGTCACGCAGCTCGAGCAGGAGCTCCACCGCGCGCCGGTTCAGGGCCTCGAGCTCCTCGCCCGAATGTCCGAGCAGCGCGGCCCAGTCCGGGTTGGCCCGCCACGTCGGTGTCTCCAGCACGATTCCGACGCCGCGCTCGAGCGCGATGTGCACATACGGCTCGAAGTACCGGCGCAGAGCCTCCTCGCCGCCGTCGCGCGCCAGGAGGTCGTAGGCGGCGAAATGCGGCAGATCGTGGCCGTCGTGGAAGATGAGCGTCGTCTCGAGCCCGCCGTCCGTGAGGAACAGGGCGTCCTCGAGCTGGGGCAGGGCGTGTCGGTAGCGCGCGTGCGCCGGGATCACAGTCATCAGTGTCCTCCCGAGATCGAGTCGCAATCGGCGACCGCTTCCGAGGGTACGACGCGACCGGCGGCGCCCCC
>DASTKF010000057.1:0-3367 GCA_035716065.1 Gaiella sp. | reverse complement strand
GCCGGACGCGCGTACGGCCTGGTGGGCAAGTCCTGGGCAAGGGAGAACCACCTCCTCGGCCCCGCGGACTTCCGGTCGCTCTTTCCGGGGACGGTCGAGATTCGCAATCTCGGCATGACGCTCGTGGCGATCACGTGACGTCCCGATTCCCGCGTCTCGCGCTGCTCGTCCTGATGGTGGGGCTCGCGCTCCACAACCTCGCGATGGCGCTCCTGTGGCAGACCGGCGTGCGCGAAACCGCACTCGACGTCGTGGCGGCCTGGAAGGACGTCCTCCTGCTCGCGGCGGTCGTCCTCGCGCTCGCCGCCGCCCGATCGATCCCCGATCTCGGCTGGCCCGACCGTTTCGCCCTCGCTTACGGCGCGATCGTCGTCGTGTACTGGCTCGTGCCGCAGTCGTGGCTCGACGGGGAGGCGACCGCTCGAGGGGAGCTGTACGCGCTCCGCCACCACCTCCTGCCGCTCGGTGCGTACCTTCTCGGGCGCCTCGTCACGCTCGATCGCACGTGGTGGCGGCGCGTCGTCCTGGCCCTCGTCGGCATCGGTGCCGGGCTCGCGGTCTTCGGCCTCGTCGACGTCTACCTCGTGCCGCTCCAGTGGTGGCGCGACTCCGGCGTGCCCGACTGGTTCCGCGAGCAGCTCGGGCTCGCCTACCGCTGCCTCTCGTACCTGCCCGAGAACTGGATCCTGAACACGGACGAGGAAAGCCCGGCGCGTCGCCTCGTCTCGACCTTCCTGAGCCCGCTCGCGACCGCCTACGCCCTCGTCGTCGTGCTGCTCCTGCTCGTCGCCGCGCGCCCGCGGTGGTGGACGGTCGCCGTAGGCGTGATCGTGTACGCGGGGCTCCTCTGGACCCACACGCGGGCCGCGTTCATCGCGCTTCCGGCCGGCCTGCTCGTGCTCGCTGCTCTGCGACGCTCCTGGGCGCCGGCGTTGCTCGCAGCCGGCTCGGTCGTCGTGACAGTCGGCTTCGTCGCCCTGTTCCCGACGATCGGCCCGACGACGACGTACACCGTCGCGGAGCTCGCCTGCCTGCGCGAGAACGCCGCCGTGGAAGGCGGGACGAGCGACGACCCGTTCTCGACCGGCGAGAGCTCGACGTCGAGCCACCTGAGCGCGCTGCGTGAAGGGATCCGCACTGTCGCCCGCCATCCGTGGGGCTACGGGCTCGGGAACGCGGGGGTCTCGGCTGCCCGCACCGGCGTGACGCCGAAGGCCGGCGAGTCCACCTACACGGAGCTCGGCGTCGACACAGGCCTGCTCGGTCTCGCGGCGTTCGTCGGCTGGTTGGTCGCGCTCTTCGTCGCGATCCGCCGTCGCTCTCCCTGGCTCGCAGCGTCGCTCGTCGCCGTCGCGGTGCTCGGGCTGCAGACCGACGTGATCGGCATCCACTGGCTTTCGGTGGCCGTGTTCGCGCTGGCGGGCGCAGTGCTTCGCTCAGCACCGGACGAGCCGCCGCCCGAGGACGCGCTCTGAGCGAGCCCGACTGTCGCCTGACGCCTTACGACCCTGGGTGGGCGGGCCGGTTCGCCCAGGAAGTCCCGGGCTTGAGCAGTGCGCTTCGTCCTGTGGTCGCGATCGAGCAGTCCGACTGAAGTCGGACACGGGAGGAGCGAGCGCTCGGTGAGGCGGCGCCCTACGCCGGACTCGACCCGAATCCGGCGCGGCGCTCGGCGTCCGCCTCGTCGACCATGTGGCCGTCGCGTCCTACGTAGCCGCCCTTGCCGCCGATGACGAGCATCACGAGGTCCTCGCCGCCGCCGTTCGAGACTCGCCTTGGTGTCGTCGAGGAGACGTGGACCATCCCCCCGGGGCCGAGCAGCCGCTCCTCGTCGCCCACCTCGACGCGCGCCGTCCCGGAGTGGACGAAGTACAGCTCGTCCTGCTCGTCGTGGTAGTGGTGGAAGCCGGGGTATTCCGGCGGCATCACGATCACGTTGATACCGAACGCCTCGACGCCGAGCGCCTGGCGCACCTTGCGGAAGCCGTAGCCCTCGCCCAGCTCCTCGATCGTTCCGAATGCGTGGCTCATCTCGCTCCCTTCGTCCCCACCATGGCGTCGATCGTCCGGCGCAGCCCCTCCTCGAAGCCGACGCGCGGCTCGTAGCCGATCGTCTCACGCGCGGCGCTCACGTCGGCCCACGACTCGCGCACGTCCCCGGGCTGCGCCGCCCCGAACGTCCTCTCGACCGGCTTGCCGAGAATCGAGCCGATCGTCTCGGCAAGCGCGTTCACCGTCTCCGAGCCGCCCGTCGCGACGTTGAGCACCCGGCCGGCGCCGTCGGGAGCGTCGGCCGCGAGGAGGTTCGCCTGGACGACGTTCTCGACGTACGTGAAGTCGCGCGACTGCTGGCCGTCCCCGTGCACCGTCACCGGACGGCCGTCGGCGATCGCGCGGATGAACCGCGGCACCACGGCGGCGTACTGCGACGTCGGGTCCTGGCGCCGCCCGAAGACGTTGAAGTACCGGAGCGCGACCGTCTCCAGCCCGTAGACGCGCGTGAAGCTGACGCAGAAGCGCTCCGCGGCGAGCTTTGCGACGGCGTACGGCGAGATCGGATTGGGCGCCTGGGTCTCGACCCGGGGGAACGCGCCGCCGTCGCCGTACACCGACGACGACGAGGCCGCGACGACACGCCGGATGCCTTCGTCACGCGCGGCGAGAAGGACGTTGAGCGTCCCCTCGACGTTGACCGCGGTCGACGTGAGCGGATCCTGAACCGAGCGTGGAACGGAGCCGAGGGCCCCCTGGTGGAAGACGACCTCGGCCCCGCGGACCGCAGTATGGACCCGTTCGTAGGACCGGAGGTCGCCCTCGACGACCTCGACGTCACGCCCCAGCGCCGCGAGGTTCGCGCGGCTTCCGGTCGCGAAGTTGTCGAGCACTCGGACCTCGTCGCCGCGCTCGAGCAGCGCCTGGACGAGATTCGAGCCGATGAACCCGGCGCCGCCCGTGACGAGGACGCGGCTCACGAAGCCCGCTCGGCGACGACGTGGTAGTTCGCGGCGATGGTCCCGGGCCGCTCGTCACGGAGCAGCGCCACACGCCGGTCGATCGCCCGCGCGGCGCGGTTCAGCAATCCGATGACGGGCCCGCGAGCCACACGAAGCGGTGTCCGCCGGAGAACGTGCTCGAGATAGATCGCGTTCAGCATCGCGAGGGAGGAGGCCGTGCCGGACCCGGCGGACACCGTAACCGAACCCCAGTCGCCGTTCGTCGCGAACAGCCGCTCGAGACCCGCGCCGGTCCAGCGCCAGAGGTCGACCGGATTCGGGTGATAGACCATCGCGCCGTGCGTCGACAGCAGCACCCGGCCTCCCGGCCGCGTCACGCGCGCGAGCTCGCGGATGCCTTGCGCGGGGTCGTC
>DASTKF010000056.1:0-4081 GCA_035716065.1 Gaiella sp. | reverse complement strand
GGAGACCTGCTCCGGCTGGAGCTCCTGCAGGAGCCGCAGCGCCGCGACCTGGCCCTCGTACTCGTCGCCGTGGTTCCCGGCGAGGACGAGCACGGTCGGCCCGTCGCCGTTCGCGACCTGCGCGATGTGGACGAAGGTGCTCGCCCAGCCGGCGGTGTTCGTGATCTTCGCGAGCGAGAGGTGGCCGACCTGCTTCCCGTCGCGCGAGAAGTCGACCGTGCAACCGACCGGAGAGTCGATCACGGGCGGGTCTCCAGGAATCGCGTGACCGCGACCTCCGTCGCCTCGAGCAGGCGTTCGACGTCGGCGTCCGTGTGCGCGTACGAGAAGTGCGACCGCTTGAGGTTCAGCGGCAGCTCGAAGATGCCCTCCTTCATCAGCTCGCGCCGGTAGCCGACGAACAGGTCGACGTCGTTCGCGAGCAGGTCGTCGTAGCTGCGTACAGGGCCTTCGAGGAAGTACGTGAGGAAGACGGAGCCGTAGCCGGAGACGACCGCCGGAACGCCAAGCCGCGCATACAGCTCGGCGAGCTCCGCGCGCGTCCGCTCGCCGAGCCGGAAGACGTGCTCGTGCACCGGCTCGCGCTGGAGCTTCTCGATCGTCGCGAGCGCCGCGGCGGCGGTCGGCGGATGGCCGTTGAAGGTGCCGGCGAAGAAGGCGGGACGGCCCGGCGTCGTCGAGAACAGGTCCATCAGCTCCGCCGAGCCCCCGAGCGCGGAGATCGGCCAACCGTTCCCCATCGCCTTGCCGAGCGTCGTCAGGTCCGGCGTCACGCCCGCGATCGACTGGTAGCCGCCGAGCGCGTGGCGGAAGCCCGTGATCACCTCGTCGAAGATGAGGACGGTGCCGTGTTTCGTCGCGAGCTCGCGTAGCCGCTCGAGGAACCCCTCCTCGGGCAGCACCGCGCCGATGTTGTGCGGGATCGGCTCGAGGATGATCGCCGCGACGTCGTGTTCGGTGAGCGCGCGCTCGACGTCGTCGGCGTCGTTGAAGCGGCACACGATCGTCGCCTCGGTCACCTCGGGGAGGACGCCTTTCGAGAGCGGGTCGCGCCGGCCGACGTTCTCGGGCAGCGAGATGACGTTCATCGCGACCGCGTCGTGCCAGCCGTGGTAGCAGCCCTGGAACTTGATCACGTGCCGGCGGCCCGTCGCCGCGCGTGCCACGCGGATCGCGTGGAACGTCGCCTCGCTACCGGTCTCTGTGAGAAGCACGCGCTCGACGGACGGGACGAGCTCGCAGAGCCGCTCGGCGAGCTCGATCTCGACCGGTGTCACGCCGACGCCCAGCAGCCCGACGGAGCGCGCCGTCGCGGCAACCGCTGCGTCGACGTCGGGATCGTTGTGCCCGAGGAGCGGGGGCCCGAAGGCAGCGTGGTAGTCGGTGTACGTCCGGCCCTCGGCGTCCGTGAACGTCGCGCCGCTCGTGGCGGTGACGACGAGGTCCTCGAGGCCCGGGACGCGCCGCTGTCCGCTGTTGACGCCGCCCGGGATGACGGCCGCGGCCCGCGCGGCGAGATCGGTGTCGGGGGTGACGGCCATGTGGCCTCCGTTCAGTTGACGCGGTAGCGCTCGACGACCTCGTCGTCGAGCGTGACGCCGATGCCCGGCGCCGTCGGGACGCGGACGAAGCCGCCGTCCTCGAGCGGCAGCCGCTCGTGCGTCAGAGTCTGGTTGATCGGGGTGTCGGCGACGCAGTACTCCTGGAAGAGCGCGTCGGGGATCACCGCGTTGCACTGGAGCGAGGCCGCCTTGATGATCCCACTCTTCCACGCGTGCGGGACGGTCTCGACGCCGTGCTCGCGAGCGAGCTCGGCGATCCGGAGCCACTCCGTGATGCCGCCGCAGCGCGTCACGTCGGGCTGGACGAGGTCGACGTGGCCCCGCTCGATCAGCTCTCGGAAGCCCCACACGGTCGTATCCTGCTCTCCCGCCGCGACACGGATGTCGACGGTGTCCGCAAGCTCGGCGTACGCCTCGTACTCGTCCGGGTCGAAGGGCTCCTCCAGCCAGAAGACCCCGAGCTGCTCGAGCTCGCGCGCGACGCCGATCGCGGTCTTCGCGTCCTTCCCGTAGCCGAAGCCGGCGTCGATCAGGATCTCCGCCTCCCCGGCCGCCTCCTTCGCTGCGGTGGCGAGCACGACGTCGTGTCTCGGGTCCTTGCCGAGAGGCCCCCAGCCGAGCTTCACGGCCGTGAAGCCGTCGTTGCAGAGCTTCCCGACGCGCTCCGCCGTCTCCTCGGGCGTGTCCGGCATCAGCATCGACGCGTACGCCCGCACGCGGTCATGCTTCGCGCCGCCGAGCAGGTCGTGAACGGGCTTGCCCTCGGCTTTGCCCTTGATGTCCCAGAGCGCGATGTCGATGCCCGAGAGCGCGTGGAGGGCGATCCCGCGGCGGCCGATGTAGATCAGGCCGCGGTACATCTTCCACCAGAGCCGCTCGACGTCGCGGGGATCCTCGCCGAGCAGCAGGTCGCGGAGCGAGCCGGCGATCGCATGGGAGCTCGGCCGCTCGACGAGGGCGGCAACGGCCTCGGGAGCCGAGTCGACCTCGCCGATGCCGACGATGCCCTCGTCGGTCGAGATCTTGATCACGAGATCGTCCTGGCTGCCGTCCGCGATCCCGTCGTCCACCGCCGGCTGGCGCAGGATGATGGCCTCGACCTCGGTGATCTTCACGCGTGCTCCCTCGCTTCGGCTGACGGTGATTGTCAACTATACGTCGATTGTCTACAATCGCAACCGGGGTGGCGACCTCGCCCGTCCATTGCTCGATCGACCTCTCGGAACCCGGGAAGCACGTGGGCCGGCTCGAGCTGCCGCGCTCGAACAACACGAGCGGCTGGTCGCACCTGTTCGTCCCGATCGTCTCGATCCACGGCGCTGCCGAGGGGCCGACAGCCGTCGTCGTCGGCGGCGTCCACGGCGACGAGCCGGAGGGGCAGATCGCCGCGCTCCGGCTCGCCCGCGAGACGCAGCCGGACGACGTCACGGGCAGGCTGATCGTCGTCCCGTGCGCCTCGCCGGACGCGTCGCGCGCGTACACGCGGCTCTGGCCGAACGGCGTCAACTTCAACCGCTCGTTCCCGGGCGACCCGGCCGGCCCGGCCGACCAGCAGCTCGCGCACTTCTTCTCGACGGCGCTGTTCCCGCTCGCGGACGTCGTCGTCGACATGCACTCGGGCGGCCGCAGCGGCCTCTGCCCGCCATGGTCGGAGATGCACTGGGTCGACGACCCGGTCCAGCGGCGCGCGATGGTCGACGCGATGCTCGCCTGGGGCACCGACCACCACTTCGTCTACATCGACATCGCCGGCACCGGGCTGCTCGTGGGCGAGGCCGAGCGGCAGGGCAAGGTGGTTGTCTCGACCGAGCTCGGCGGCGGCGGGCACGTCACCGCGGCGACGCACCGGATCGCGCAGTCGGGCCTCGCGAACGTGCTGCGGCACGTCGGGGTGCTGCGGGGTGAGGTGACGACCCGCGACGTCCCCGGGATCATCGGCCGGGCGACCGACGTCGAGAACTACCTCCTCGCACCCGAGAGCGGCCTCTGGGAGACCTTCGTCGACCTCGGCGAGCGCGTGACCGCGGGCCAGCCGGTCGGCCAGATCCACTTCCTCGAGCGCCCCGAGCGCGAGCCGGCCGTCGTGTGCGCGGAGAACGACGGGATCGTCTTCGTGGTCCGCGCCATCGCGACGACCGACCAGGGCGACAACGTTGCCGTGATCGCGCGCGAGGTCCCGGTCGAGGAGCTGTACTGACCGCCCCGTCGTGAGAGGAGCCTCCGGATGACCACGTTCCAGGCAGGAGTCGCGAGCGTCGACATCACGCCGCCGCTCGGGCTCCCGGTCGGCTGCTGGGCCGCGCGGCGCTGCCTCGCGCGCGGCGCGCGCGAGCCGCTCGTCGCGCAGGCGCTCGTCCTCTCGGACGGGGAGCGCAGCGCGGCGCTCGTGACGATGGACCTCGTCTTCGCCGGCCGTGACCTGACGGACTCCGTCCGCGTGCGTGTCCGGGAGCTGACCGGGATCCCGCCCGAGTCCGTGCTCGTCCACGCGACGCACAGCCACAGCGCACCGAGCCTCT
>DASTKF010000055.1:0-5246 GCA_035716065.1 Gaiella sp. | reverse complement strand
CGCGGAACGGAGGGACGGATGAACCGGATCGTGCGCCTCGCGTCGCGCCTCGAGGAGCCCTTGCTCGTCACCGGGCTCGTCAACGTGCGCTATCTCACGGGGCTCCACAGCTCCAACGCGGCGGTGCTCGTCGATCCGGCCGGAGCGGCAACGCTCTACACCGATTTCCGGTACGCCGAGGCGGCGCGCGACGTGGAGGGCGTGGAGTTCCACCAGACGCCGCGGTACGTCGTCACCGCGCTCGCCGAGCTTCTCTCGGGCAGGCGCGTCGCCGTCGAGGCTGCACACCTGAGCCTCGCTTCGGCCGACACGCTGCGCACGGGGGGTGTCGAGCTGGTCTCCACGACCGGGCTCGTCGAGGGTCTCCGCGCGGTCAAGGAGCCGGGAGAGCTGGAGGCGCTGCGGCGCGCGGGCGCGATCTCGGACAGGGTCTACACCGAGCTCGGCGAGCAGCAGTTCGTCGGGCGCACCGAGGCCGAGCTGGCGTGGTGGCTCGAGCAGGCATGGCACGAGGCCGGTGCCGACGGGCCGTCCTTCGACGCGATCGTCGCGTTCGGCGAGAACGGCGCGCGGCCGCACGCGAAGCTCCGCGACCTGGCGATCCCCGAAGGCACCCTCGTCGTGGTCGACGCGGGCTGCTCGGTCGACGGATACGCCTCCGACTGCACGCGCACGTTCTTCACGGGCCAGCCCGACGGGCGCCTGCGCGAGATCTACGATCTCTGCCTGCAGGCGCAGCTCGACGGGCTCGCCGCGATCCACCCGGGCGCGATCGGACGGGACGTCGACGCGGCCTCTCGCGTTGCGATCGAGGCGGCCGGGATGGGTGACCGCTACGGGCACGGTCTCGGCCACGGTGTCGGGCTCGACGTCCACGAGGAGCCCAATCTGCGTCCCGAGTCGAGCTCCGTCCTCGAGGTCGGGAACGTGGTGACGGTGGAGCCGGGGATCTACCTGTCCGGCGACGTCGGCGTGCGGATCGAGGACATGGTCGTCCTCACCGAGGACGGCTGCGAGCGCCTCACGGCGGTGACGAAGGACCCCGTCGTGGTCGGCTAACCTGGGCGCCCGTCATGGCGGACATCGTCAACACGAACCAGTTCCGGAACGGGATGCACATCGAGCACCGAGGCTCTGTGTGGCGCATCGTGGAGTTTCAGCACGTGAAGCCCGGCAAGGGCGGCGCGTTCGTCCGGACGAAGCTCAAGAACCTCGAGAGCGGGGCAGTCGTCGAGGACACCTTCCGCGCCGGCGAGAAGTTCCCGCGCGTCCACACCGAGGTGAAGAGCGTCCAGTTCCTCTACGACGACGGGAGCGAGGCGCACTTCATGGACCAGGAGACGTACGAGCAGTTCGCGCTGCCACGGACCGAGGTTGCGGACGAGCTCGCGTACATGCTCCCGTCGTCCACGGTGCAGATCCTGCAGGTGAACGGCAAGCCGTCCGGTCTTCAGCTTCCCGCCTCGGTCGAGCTCGCCGTCGCGGAGACCGAGCCGGGTGTGCGCGGCGACACGGTCTCGAACGTGACGAAGCCGGCGACGCTCGAGACCGGCGCGGTCGTCCAGGTGCCGCTTTTCGTCGACGTCGGCGAGCGGATCAAGGTCGACCCCCGCGAGGCGCGCTACATCTCGCGAGCCTGACGGCCGACGGCCGAGGACCGACCGGCGGCCGGCGTGGGGAGGGAGTGCTCGTTGCCGGTGTGCCCGGCGGTCGGGCCTCTTTGGCGGCGATACGCCTCTTCTTGGTCCCATCCCAAACCCCCACCCACCCACGGGGCACCGAGGGTAGTCGCCGAGCTGTCACGAAACCGTGCCGCGGGCGCACCGGGTCCGTGCCAATCGCTCCACACCGGCCACGGTCAGCGGCGGAGGAACCGGCGCGGAGCACGCGGTAAGGTCCCGGCCGCGTGCCGCAGCTCTACGACACCACGATCCGGCTCCTGTCGCAGGAGCCGCTCGCCGGGCGCGTCCCGACGGGCGAGGTGCTGCGCGTCGCGGAGATCCTCGACGTCGCCGGGTTCGCCTGTCTCGAGGTCTCGGGAGGCGGCGTCTTCGACGCGGCGGTGCGGAGGGGCGTCGAGAGCCCCTGGGAGCGGATCCGGGCGATCGACGCGCGGACGACGACGCCGCTCGGGCTCGCGCTGCGCGGCAGGTTCCTCGTCGGGTCGAAGCCCGTCTCGCCCGACATCGTGCGCCGGTTCGTGGCATGCGCGGCGGAGAACGGGATCGACGTCTTCCGGCTCCACGACCCGCTGAACGACGTCTCGAACCTCGTCGAGGCCGGTGAGGCGATCGTCGCCGCCGGCCGGCAGCTGCACGTCGGTCTCGTGTACAGCCCGGGGAGCGACGGCGAGATCGATGCGCTCGTTGCGCAGGCGCGGAAGGTCGCCGACCTGGGCGCGTCGCGCGTCCTGCTGAACGACCCCACCGGCGGCCTCCTTCCGCACGTGACGCAGGAGCTCGTCGAGCGCCTGGGCGAGGCTAGCGGCCTGCCCGTCGGCCTCTACATCCAGGCAGCGGGCGGCACCGCGCTCGCCAACGCGCTCGTCGCGACGCGCGTGGGTGCCGACGTTGTGGCCACGGCGGTCTATCCGCTCGCGCTGACGCTGCACCGGATCGCAGGGGAGTCGCTTGTCGAGGTTCTGGAGGGGCTCGACCGACCCACCGGCGTCGACGTCGCCCGTCTCTGGGACGCATCGGACGTCGTCCACGAGCATCTCGGCGACGAGCCGCTCGCGCCGCTCTCGCCGCGGATCGCCGTCCGCGCGGCGGAGTACGACCTGCCCGCAGGGCTCGTGGCGGCGCTCGACGTCCACCTCCGCGCGCACTCGGCGGGCGATCGCCTGCTCGACACGCTCACCGAAGTGGCGCGGATCCGCGATGAGGCCGGCCGGCCGCCGCTCGCGGCGCCGATCGGCCTGATCCTCGGATCGCAGGCGCTGCTGAACGTGTTGTCGGCGCGCCGCTACGGCACGGTGCTCGACGAGTTCCGCCAGCTCGTCACGGGCGGGTACGGGACGCCTCCGGGTGAGATCGACGCCGGCGTGCGGCGTGCGGTCGAGCTGCTCGCGGGCCAGGCACCACTCGAGGACGACCCGCCGAGCGTGGAGGATGTTCGCGAGGCGGCGGAGGGACTTGCGTCGTCCGAGGAGGATCTCGTGCTGCTCGCGATGTTCGGCGAGGAGGCCGAGACGTTGTTGCAGACGATCCGCCAGCGTCACTCGCGCGAGGCGTCGCTCCTCGGTGGCGACGTCGACGCGCAGCGCGGGGAGCGTATCCGCGAGCTCGTCAAGATCGTCCAGGAGTCCGGCGTCGGGGAGATCGAGATCGAGGACGAGGGCATGCGCGTCTCGGTCCGTCGCGCAGACGAGCCGGGCACAGGCGCACTGTCCGGTTCTCCCGGTGTCGCGGTCGTGGAAACCGAGATTGCGGCAGCCCAGCCTGCCGGCTCGCCCGGGACGATCCGCGTCGAGTCGCCCACGCCCGGCGTGTTCTACCGCGCGGCGCAACCGGGCGCACCGCCGTTCGTCGAGGTCGGCGACGTCGTCGCGCCCGGGCAGACGCTCTGCGTCCTCGAGGCCATGAAGCTCTTCAGCGAGCTCAAGGCGGACGCGCACGGCCACGTGCGCACGATCCACGCCGACAACGGTCAGACGGTCGAGTTCGGGACGCTCCTCTTCGAGCTCGAGCCGATCGTCGCGCCGCCCGTCGTCTAGATGGCTGATCGGCAATCTGCGCGAACCGGATGGCGCCCCAGACGCGGCGCCGGTTCGCCCCGGCCGGGCACGGCCCGTACCTTCGGGTACGCGCCGCACCCGGCCGGTGCGCCCGGCTTGGTCTGGGACGCCCCCGGACGTCACGCCGATCACCGATCAACCATCTAGATGTTCGGGCGGGTCCTCGTGGCGAACCGGGGCGAGATCGCCGTGCGTGTGATCCGCGCGCTCCACGAGCTCGGGATCGAGGCCGTCGCGGTGTACTCGACCGCCGACAGCGAGGCGCTGCACGTGCGCCTCGCCGACCGGGCGGTGTGCATCGGGCCGCCGGCCGCCGCGGAGAGCTACCTGCGCATCCCGAGTGTCGTCGCAGCCGCGGTGACGACCGGATGCGAGGCGGTGCACCCCGGCTACGGGTTCCTCGCCGAGAACCCGGCCTTCGCGCGGGCCTGTGCGGACAACGACCTCGTGTTCGTCGGTCCCTCGCCCGAGGTGATGGAGCGGCTCGGGGACAAGGCGTCCGCGAAGGCGGAGCTGCGCGCGGCCGACGTCCCGCTCGTGCCGGGCACTCCGGGGTCGGCGCTGCTCGAGGAGATCCGTGAGGCGGCGGAGGCGATCGGCTTCCCGGTCCTGCTCAAGGCGACCGCGGGCGGAGGTGGTAAGGGCATGCGGCTCGTCGACTATCCGGGCGGCCTCGACGATGCGTTTGCCGCTGCGGCCGCCGAGGCGGAGGCGGCGTTCGGCGACGGCTCGCTCTACCTCGAGAAGGTCGTTGCCCCGGCCCGCCACGTCGAGATCCAGGTGCTGTGCGACCGGCACGGGAACGTCCTCACGCTCGGCGAGCGCGAGTGCTCGATCCAGCGGCGACACCAGAAGCTCGTCGAGGAGTCGCCCTCGCCCGCCCTCTCGCCGGAGACACGCGAAGAGATGGAGGCTGCCGTCGAACGGGCGTGCCGCGCCGTGGGCTACGAGGGAGCCGGGACGTTCGAGTTTCTCCTCGGGCTCGAGAGCGAGCCCTACTTCATCGAGGTCAACTGCCGCCTCCAGGTCGAGCATCCGGTGACGGAGATGCTCACCGGGGTCGACATCGTGCGCGAGCAGGTCCGGATCGCGGCGGGAGAGGCACTCGCGGTCACCGGCCGGGCGCCGCGACGCGGCCACGCGATCGAGATCCGCATCAACGCCGAGGACCCGGCGCGCGGTTTCGTGCCGTCGCCGGGGGTCGTCGAGCGCTTCCGGCCGCCGCTCGGGCCCGGCGTGCGCGTCGACACGGCCATCGAGGACGGCACGGCGGTCCCGCCGTACTACGACTCGCTGATCGCGAAGCTGATCGTCTCGGACGCCGACCGGCCCGCCGCGATCGAGCGCGCTCTCCGGGCGCTCCGCGAGCTCGAGGTGACGGGTATCCCGACGACGCGGGAACTCGCCCTCGACATTCTCGGCTCGGACGGCTTCCGATCGGGTGCCTACTCGACCGGCTACCTTGAGGAGATGGAAGCGCACCTGCCCTCGCTGCGCCCGGCATGAGCGT
>DASTKF010000054.1:0-14772 GCA_035716065.1 Gaiella sp. | reverse complement strand
CGTGGAGGAGGACGTGTCGGATGCGATGGCGACGCGCGACCTCCGAGCGATGGCCGACGCCGGCCTCCTCGTTGCGCACGGCGAGCGACGCGGGCGGTTCTACACGGCAAGCGAGGGCTTGCGCGCGATCGCCGTCGAGATCAGAGGTCGCAGGCCGCGGCTGGACGACTCGGATCCGTTTGCCTGAGAGCGACAAGTAGCAGTGTGTTACTGGCGGCTCTTCGTCCGCTGGCGTGCAGACGTCGGTGTGGGGCGTGTCGCGCGGATGCCGGCGAGGAGAACGTCTGCGGGCTCGTCGGTCGGGTCCTGCGGGACGAGCTCGCCGCGGAAGGCGCGCTCGAGGATCGCCCGGCGGAGCGACTTCGAGCGGCGCTGCGCGCGTTCGATCGAACCGCGGAGCGCGTCGATCGCCGAGAGGCGCTCCTCGATAGGCGAGCTCCTCCGACGACACGTGTCGGATCATCGTCGAAGTCGAGGGGCGGTGGCGATCGTCGCTCGACTGACGCCGAGGAGTAGGGTCGAGACGTCGTGTGCTTCGAGCTGGACTCCGTTCCACCTATCCCGTCGATCTCGGGCGGGGCGCCGGTGCGGTCGGAGGACGTGGTGCTCGAGGCTTCCGACGGGACGCGGCTCGCCGCGTTCTCCGCACTGCCGGACGACGGCGCGCGGGTCGGCATCGTCGTGCTGCCCGACGTCCGCGGCCTGTACGGCTTCTACGAGCAGCTCGCGCTCCGCTTTGCCGAGCGTGGCTACGCCGCGGTCGCGTTCGACTACTTCGGCCGGACTGCCGGTGTCGCCAAGCGCGACGACGACTTTCCTTACCCGGACCACGTGGCGCAGACGAAGCCCGAGACGATCGCGCAGGACGTTCGTGCGGCCGTGGAACATCTCCGCTCGCCGGCGGGCGGCGCGTGCGAGACGGTGTTCGCCGTCGGCTTCTGTTACGGCGGCCGCCATGCGTGGCTCGCCACGGCAGACGGTCACGGCCTCGCCGGAGCGGTCGGCTTCTACGGCTCGACGGGCGAGCGGAACGGCGCCCCGGGCCCGACGCAGCGAGCAGCCGAGTTCGAGGCGCCGATCCTCGCGCTCCAGGCGGGCGCCGACCAGAACATCCTTCCCGAGCACAACGCCGCGTTCGACGCCGCGCTGACCGCGGCGGGCGTCGAGCACGAGATCGTCGTCTACGACGGCGCGCCGCACAGCTTCTTCGACCGCCGTCAGGAGGACTACGCCGAGCAGTCCGCAGACGCGTGGAAGCGGACACTCGCGTTCGTCGAGCACCACACGCCTGCCTGAGACCAGCCAGCCTTCAGGCTGACGCGGTGCCGTGCACCTGTCCGACGACGCTGCCGTCGCGGTCGATCCGAAGGACGAGCCCGAGGCGGAGGTGCTGGTGCGGTGAGCGCACCGCCGCGACGAGGCGCGTCCCGGTGAGCGACGTGATCTCGCCGCGGTAGAGCGGCGTCGTCGTCCCCATGCGGACGCGGCTCTGCTCCATCGCGACGCCGCCGTCCTCGAGGGGGATCCCGTGGATCAGGATCTCGAGGTGATCCCTCGTCGCGCCGCTGAGCGCGCCGTCGATGCGAACGGTGACCCGCCCGCGGTCGTTGACCGGGTCCACGGTGACGTGACCCGCATAGCGGGCGGTGAAGGGCACCCGCACCACCGACGTGGGCCGGCGCGCGGGCACGCGGCGCGGGACGCTCCCCGGCGGTGCCGCGTCGGCGGCGTGGACCGCGGCCCCTCCCGCGCGGGCGGACCAGCCCGGCGCAAACGGGCCGCCGAGCGACCAGGCGGCGGCCACGAGCACTACCACGGCGGCCGCGCTAGCGACGAGCGGGCGGCGCCGTGCGTCCCGTCCCGCGGGCGCCAGAAGTCTCACGGCGAGGAGCGAGCCCACGAGCGCGACGCTCGCCGCGTAGAGGGCGCCTGCCCAGATCGTCCGCGTGTCGCTGCCGGTGCCGAGCCCATGAAGGGTTGCCGCGCCGTACACCGCGAAGGCGAGCACGTGGATCTGGCGCCAGAGGCGCTGGCCGATCCGGCGACGCAGGCGCGAGCTGACCCACACGGCGAGGAGCAGATAGAGCGCAACGATGCCGAGGCTCATCCAGACGGGGCGATAGTGGCTCGCGAACGGCAGAAGCACGGCGGTGAGACCGAAATGCGTGAACGGATCGATCGCGACCGCCACGACGTGGACGGCGATGAACACGAGAGCGAGCAGCGACACGTAGCCGTGCAGGTCGTTCGTCACGAGACGCGGCCAGCGGGTCGACTGCCACCGGTTCCGGAGGACGAGGCCCAGGGCGACGGCCGTGGTCAGGAGGACGTACGAGATCAGGCCTCCGGCCCGCGCCGTGTCCCAGGTGACGGCGTTCCAGCCGGTCATGCGGCGTGCTCGAGGCCGGCCCCAGGCCAGCGCCCGACGCGCAACTCGCGGCCGGGTTCCGTGACGAGCATCCCGGCCAGCCCGAGGTGCGCGAGCACCATGGCGCCGAGCCGTCGCCCGGCGACGAAGGCCGCAGTCGCGCCGACCTCCGCCGCCCGGCAGCTGCCACCGAGTGCCGTCACCTGCCTGAGGCCCCCGGCGGCGGGCTCCCCGGTCTCGGGGTTGACGAGATGGTGCCGCTCGACCCGCCCCTGCTTCCAGCGACGCCGCTCCTTCCCGGACGTTGCGAGCGCGCCCCGGACGAGCGGGACGACCGGACCGTCGGGGCCGCTCCCCACCAGGATGGGCCACGCCCTCCGGCCGGGCGGCAGGCCGTGCACCGCGAGATCGCCGCCGGCGCTCACCAGCGCCGCGTCCGCTCCGAGCGCCGAGAGCAGCTCGAGCGCGGCATCGACCGCCATGCCCTTCGCGATCCCGCCCAGATCGAACCCCGTCCCTGCGGGGAGCGTGACCGTGCCTCCCGCACGGTCGAGGGCGACCCGTCGCCAGCCGCCGCCGCCCTTCGGCACCCCGGCGCGGTCGACGACCTCGTTCCCGAGCTCGTCGAACGAACGGTCGTAGCCGATCCGGACGAGCTCGTGGCGGAGCGTCGGGTCGAAGAGACCACCGGTCGCGCGCGCCGCAGCGAGTGACGCCTCGACCGCGGCAAGGAGAATCGGCCCGACGCGAACCGGTGTGCCGGCCCGATCGTTGAGCCGGGAGAGCTCGCTCCCCGGCCGGAACCGGCTGAGCGCGTCCTCCCACTCCTCGAACAGCGTCTCGACCGCGCTCGCGCATCCGCCGACGCTCTCGGGGAAGAGCATGTGGACGTCCGACCCCATCGCGCGGAAGCGGTGGGATACGAGCCCGCGGGGAACGTCCAGGTCAGGAGACATGGGTCTGGGCGACGGGCGGGAGCGGCGCCGCGGAGGGGTCGCTGAATGCCGAGCCGCTCGACTGCTCGTCGAAGTACCGGGTCGGGGCGGCGGTGCCCGACGGCAGGGTGACCCTCGTCGCGGCCTGTTTCGTGGATCCGACGGCGTGCTGCGCGGCGAGCCCGACGAAGGCGGCGAAGCCGAGGGCGGATGCGAGCACGGCCCGTCGTCGCAGGATGCCGAGGCGCTGCAGCTTCCGGCGCCGGGCGTGGCCGCGCGCGTCTGACGGCTCCATGCTCCCGACGGTAGGCGGCGGAGATGAGACCGCGATGAGAGCCCGCTCAGAAGACCGTGTGGCCGGGAAGCGAGATCCAGACGTCCGCCCCGTTCCCGTTTCGCGCGATGCCGGCCGAGCCGCCGTGCGCCTGCGCGACCGCCTCGACGATCGCGAGGCCGAGCCCGCTGCCGCCACGTGTGCGCGCGTCGTCGCCCCGGGTGAACCGCTCGAACGCGCGCGCCGCGACCTCGGGCGGGAACCCCTCGCCCTCGTCGAGGACGTGGATCTCGACCGCGTCGCCGACATCCCGCGTCGTGATGGTGACTTTCCCGTCGCCGTATCCCAGCGCGTTGTCGACGAGGTTCCGCAGCGCCTGCTCGAGCCGAAGCCTGTCGGCGGAGACCTCGGTGCGCGGCGGAATCTCGACATCGACCCGCCGGTTGTCTTTCGAGGCGCGCTCGGCGAAGCGGTCTGCCGTGGAGCGAGCGAGAGCACCGAGGTCGACGGGCTCGAGCCGCAGCCCGAGCGCCTCCTGGTCGGAGCGGGCGATGAGGAGGAGATCCTCGGCGAGGACGACGAGCCGGTCGGTCTCCTCGGCGGCCGATCCGACCGCTGCGCGAAGCTCCTCCGCGGTGCGCGGCCGGCGGAGAGCGAGCTCGAGCTCGGCCTTCAGGAGCGCGAGGGGGGTGCGCAGCTCGTGGCTCGCGTCGGCGACGAAGCGGCGCTCGTGCTCGAGCGCCGCCTCGAGCCGCGCCAGCATCTCGTTGAGCGTCTCCGCCAGCTCGCGGATCTCGTCGCGGCTGGGCGGCACGGGGAGCCTCGCTCCCGGCGTCGTGGCCGAGATCGCGCTCGCGCGCCGGCGCATCGACTCGACCGGCCGGAGCGCCGCGGCCGCGAGGAGGTATCCGCCGAGCGTCGCCAGGAGCAGCCCGATCGGGCCTGCGACAAGGAGCCCGCCGAAGAGGCGGTGGAGCGTCTCCTCCGTCTGGCGGAGCGGCCGCGCCATCACCAGGACATGCTCCCCGTCAGGGACGGCGAGCACGCGCCACCGGTTGAGCTCCCCCTCGCCGAGCGACACCGTGGTCAGGACTGCGCCGTGCCGGGCGGTAGCAGCCTCGGAGGGGCCGAGAAGAGCGGGCAGCGTCACAGGGTCCGAGCGCACGACCTGCCCGTCGGGGCCGACCACCTGCGCGATCGTGCCTGACTCGCGCGCGTCGGAGTCGAGGAGCGAGCCCTCCTCCCGGTGCCCGATCGACTCCGCCGACTGCGCCCGGAGCGCCTGGTCGACGGAGCTCCGGAGCGCGCCCTCGACGCGGAGGTACACGAACGCCCCGAGCGCGAGGAGGAGCGCCGCCATCGAGACGGCGAAGGCGGCGGCGAGGCGCCAGCGGATCGGGACCCGCTTCAACACGGCGCGGACGCGCGTAGCCGGTACCCGACGCCGCGGACCGTCTCGAGGGAGTCGCAGCCGAATGGCCGGTCGATCTTCTCGCGGAGGTAGCGCACGTAGACGTCCACGACGTTCGACCGCGTCTCGTACGCCATGTCCCAGCCGCGTTCGAGGAGATCGACGCGGGAGAGCACCTTGCCGGGGCTCCGCATGAAGACCTCGAGCAAGGTGAACTCCTTCGTCGAAAGCTCGATCTCGGCGTCGTCCCGCCAGACCCTGTGTGACGCGGGGTCGAGCCGCAGCGAGCCGACCTGGAGCACCGCCGGGCGCTCGACCGCCCCGCGTCTCGTCAGGGCGCGCAGGCGCGCGAGCAGCTCGGGGAACGAGAAGGGCTTGACGAGGTAGTCGTCGCCGCCGACGTCGAGACCGGCCACCCGGTCGTCGACGCTGTCGCGCGCCGTCAGGAAGAGGACGGGCGTCCACACGTCCGCGGCACGGAGCTCCCGGCAGACCTCGAAGCCGTTCTGGCCGGGCAGCATCACGTCCAGCACGATCGCGTCGTAGGGGTTGGCGCGGGCCATCCAGAGGGCCTCGGCGCCCGATGCGACAACGTCCGTCGGATGCCCTTCCTCGCCGAGCCCGCGCGCCAGCAGGCCTGCGAGCTTCGGTTCGTCCTCGACCACGAGCACACGCACCGCCGCATTGTCGCCCCGCCCTCATGAGCGCGCGATGAGTCTCATCGTCCTCTCATCTCAGTCCGCTGCCATGCACCCGTGCTCGACGCGCGCCGACAGGGAGGAACGAGGACGCCGACGGTCGCAGCGCCCGTCGTACGGACGGGTGGTAGCGAGGGCAACCGCCGCCTGACCGGAGCGGCGGCGGCTCTCCTCCTCGTCCTGCTCGCCGCCGAAGGCGCGACGCTGGTCGCGATCCGCCCGCTCGTCTCGGCCCACGTCTTTCTCGGCATGCTCCTGCTGCCGCTCGTCGGCGTGAAGGTCGCGAGCACGGGGTACCGCTTCCTGCGCTACTACACGGGCCATCGCGAGTACCGCGCGGACGGCCCGCCGCATCCGCTGCTGCGCGCGCTCGGGCCGGTCCTCGTCCTCGCGACAGCGGCGCTGTTCGCGAGCGGCGTCGCGCTCGTCGCGCTCGGCCCCGAAGGCGGCGTCGTGCTGGGGCTCCACAAGGCGAGCTTCGTCGTCTGGGTCGCGGCCATGTCGGCGCACGTCCTCGCTCACGTGCTCCGTGTGCCGCGGCTCGCGGCGGCCGACTGGCGGAGCGACGAGCCCCTGCCGGGCTCGTCTCTCCGTCGCTGGCTCCTGGCCGGCTCGCTCGTGGCCGGGCTGATCCTCGCCGTCGCCACCGTGCACCTCGCCGGCCCCTGGCACCAGTTCGTCGGGCTCGACGGCTAGCTGGTTGATTCCGTCTCAGGTGCTCCGTAGAGCGCTTCCGACGATCGTCGCCAGAGCGGGAACGTCCAGCGTGCCGGCCTCGGCGCCCACGACCATCGCCTCCGCCTCGTCGACGTCGAGGTCGAGGTCGAGGTCGAGGTCGCGCCCGTTCATCAGGCAGAACACGCGCGCGGACGACCACGCGAGGCGCTTGTTCCCGTCGACGAGGGCGTGGTTCCGCGCAATCGAATGGAGCAGCGCAGCGACCTTCTCGGGGAACGAGGGATATGCCTCGGCACCGAAGGCCGAGCTTCGCGGGCGGCTCGCGGCCGCGGCGAGAAGCCCGACGTCCCGGACCTCCACGCTCGGAAGGACACCGGCCGCGATCTCGAGCAGGTCGTCGAGCGAGAGATGGTCGATCTCCTCGCGGCTCACCGCGACAGGCGCTCGAGCAGCTCCGCGTTCTCGGTGCGCACGCGATCCACCGCCGCACGGAGGCGTGCGGGACGTTCGCTGACGTACTCGGCGATCGCCGCCCGCGCGACCTCCTGCATGGAGCGACCCTCCTCGGCGGCCTTGTGGCGAAGAGCCTCCGCCTCGTCCTCCGTCAGGCGCAGGTTCATGGCCATGGCTTGATGGTACCACACTGGTACCAAAAGTGAGCGAAATACCCGCAGCCTCGGCCTCGTTGAACCCCCCATGGCAAGCCAGGGCCGAGAGGGAGCGCGGTGAGGTCGCGGAACGCAACCCTCGGGGTGCTCTTCGCCACCACGACGGCGCTCGTGTGGGGCGGGCAGTTCGTCGTCGGCAAGTCGGCGCTCCAGACGATCGACGCGTTCCCGCTGTCGACCGTGCGCTACGCGCTGGCCGCCGCGCTCTGGCTGCTCGTCCTCGTCGCCCTCGAAGGGCTGGGATCGCTCCGGCTCGACGGGCGGGGATGGCGGCTCTTCTGGCTCGGCTCACTCGGGTTCGCCGGCTTCAACCTGTTCGCGTACACGGGGCTCGCGCACGCGCGTCCCGAGACCGCGTCGCTCATCGTCGCGCTCGGCCCGCTGCTCACCGCGCTCGTGCTGTGGCACCGCACGAAGGTGCGACCGGCCCGGGCGACGTTCGTCCTGCTCGGAATCGCGCTGGCCGGGGTCGCGCTCGTCGTCAGCGCCGGCCATCCGAGCTCGATCCTGCATGGGGCGCTCGGGTGGGGCGAGGTGCTCGTCCTCGCGGGCGTGTTCAGCTTCATCCTCTACAGCCTCGGCGCAGCCGAGTTCGCGTCGTTCTCCCCCCTCCGCTACACCGCGCTGACCGCCGCGCTCGGGTGGCTCACGATCGCCGGGGCGACGGTCGTCGCGATCGCGACCGGCCTCGTCGAGGCTCCGACGGCCGCGCAGCTGACGTCGGTCTGGCCGCAGATCGCGTACCTGGCGATCCCGGGCGCCTTCGTCGCCGTGCTCACGTGGAACGCCGCGATCAAGGCGATCGGCCCGCAGAACGCCGTCCTCTTCTCGAACCTGATCCCCGTGACGACGTTCGCGATCGAGATCGTGCGCGGCTACCGCCCGAACGCGGTCGAGTTGCTCGGGGCCGCGCTGACGATCGGGGCGCTCGTCGCGAGCAACGTCCTCGCGCGCCGGTCGCAGCGGCGTGCGCAGCCGGAGCCCGCTCCCCGCACAACAGAGCTCCCCGAAGCCGCCTGAACCACCTCTCTCAGGGGGACTCGAAGTCGGACGCCAGACGCCTCGGCGCACGCCTCCGGCGCGACGTCGAATCCGAGTGACCGGTGCTCACGTATGCTCGGAACGACCGTTCCTGGCGTCCCCGATCGAGGAGGGAACCGGTGTATCCGTCGCGCTTCGCCTACTTCGCGCCCACGTCGGTCGAGGAGGTGGTCGCTACCCTCGGCGAGCACGAAGGGGCGAAGGTGATGGCCGGTGGCCAGAGCCTGATCCCGGTGTTGAAGCTCCGTGTTGCCTCAATTGACGCCGTCGTCGACATCAACAACGTCGCCGGGCTCGACGGGTTTCACCAGGACGGAGACACGCTCCGGATCGGTGCGCTCGTCCGCCACGCGGACGCCGAGCGGTCGCCGCTTCTGACGAAGCGCTACGGCCTGCTCGGCGCCACCGCGCGGCTCGTCGCCGACCCGCTCGTGCGCAACCGCGGCACCGTCTGCGGCTCGCTCGCGCACGCCGACCCGCAAGGCGACTGGGGCTCGGCGATGCTCGCCGCCCGGGGCAGCGTCGTCGCGCACGGCGCGAAGGGCGAGCGCGTGATCGCGGTGGACGACCTCGCGCTCGGCCCGTTCTCCACGACGCTCGAGCCGGACGAGGTCATCACCGAGGTGCTGGTGCCCGACCCGGGCCCGCGCACCGGGGGCACGTACCTCAAGCTCGAGCGAAAAGTCGGCGACTTCGCGACTGCAGCCGTCGCGGTGCAGGTGACGCTCGACAACGGAAACGTCGGCCAGGCCGGCATCGGCCTCACCGGAGTCGGCGCCACGAACCTGCGCGCCACCGCAGCCGAGGACCTGCTGCGGGGCAACGAGCCGACGGACGACGTGATCCGCGAAGCGGCCGCGCTCGCCGCGCAGGCGGCCGAGCCCGGGTCCGACAACCGCGGGACGGCTGACTACAAGAGAAACGTCGTGCGCGTCTACTCCGAGCGCGGCCTTCGCACTGCGATCTCGGCCGCCCAGGCAGGCGAGGAGTGAGCGACATGACCCAGCTCGAATCCCCCACGGCAACGGGCCTCCACACGGTCGCGGTCACCGTCAACGGTCAGCCCCGCTCCGCCGAGGTCGAGGCGCGGCTGCTGCTCGCCCACTTCCTCCGCCAGACGCTCGGCCTCACCGGGACGCACATCGGCTGCGACACGACGAGCTGCGGCGCCTGCTGCGTGCTCGTCGACGGCACGCCCGTCAAGTCGTGCACGATGCTTGCCGTCCAGGCGGATGGCAAGCAGATCACGACGGTCGAGGGACTCGCTGCCGGTGCCGAGCTGCACCCGATCCAGCAGGCGTTCCACGAGGAGCACGGCCTGCAGTGCGGCTTCTGCACGCCGGGGATGATGCTGACCTCGGTCGCCCTGCTCGAGGACAACCCGAGCCCCACCGACGAGGAGATCCGCTTCGCGCTGTCCGGCCAGATCTGCCGGTGCACCGGATACCAGAACATCGTCAACGCGGTGCAGTCCGCGGCGACCACCATGAGGGAGGCGTGATGTCCACCACGCATGAGGTCCGCGGCGTCGGCCACTCCGTCAAGCGCAAGGAGGATGCCCGATTCATCCGTGGCAGGGGCCAGTACTTCGACGACATCACACTGCCGGGGATGCTCCACATGGAGATCCTCCGCAGCCCGTACGCGCACGCCCGCCTGAAGTCGATCGACACCTCGGCGGCGGCCGCACTCCCGGGCGTCGTGGCCGTCGTCACCGGCGAGCTGATGGCACAGCACAACCTCGCCTGGATGCCGACGCTGTCGGGCGACACGCAGGCCGTGCTCGTCACCGACAAGGTGCGCTACCAGGGCCAGGAGGTCGCCTGCGTGATCGCAGAGTCGGCCTACGTCGCGAAGGACGCGCTCGAGCTGATCGAGGTGGAGTACGAGCCGCTCGACGCCGTCACGAGCCCGCAGCAGGCCTCGGCCCACGGCGCTCCGCTGATCCGCGACGAGAAGGAAGGCCAGACGGACAACCACGTCTACCACTGGGAGGCGGGCGACAAGGACGCGACCGACCGCGCCTTCGCGGACGCCGACCACGTCGTCTCGCTGGACACGTTCTATCCCCGCTGCCACCCGGCGCCGCTCGAGTGCTGCGGCTGCATCGCCGACGTCAACCCGGCGACGGGAAAGGCAACGATCTACCTCACCTCGCAGGCGCCGCACGTGCACCGGACGCTGTTCGCGCTCGTTGCGGGCCTCCCGGAGCAGAACATTCGGATCGTCAGCCCGGACCTCGGCGGCGGCTTCGGCAACAAGGTGCCTATCTATCCGGGCTACGTCGTCGCGACGGCGGCGTCGCTCTTGATCGGGCGGCCCGTGAAGTGGGTCGAGGACCGCACAGGGAACCTGATGTCGACCGGCTTCGCACGCGACTACCACATGCACGGAGAGCTCGCGGTCAAGGACGGGAAGATGACGGGCCTGCGGACGAGCCTCCTCTCCGACCAGGGCGCGTTCTTCGCCGACGCGCAGCCGTCGAAGTTCCGCGCCGGGCTGTTCCACATCGTCACGGGCTCGTACGACATCCCCACGGCACATGTCGTGGCGGACGGCTGGTACACGAACAAGGCGCCTGGCGGCGTCGCCTACCGCTGCTCGTTCCGCGTTACAGAGGCCTCGTATCTGATCGAGCGGCTCGTCGACAACGCGGCGCACGAGCTCGGCGTCGACTCGACGCAGTTCCGGCTCGACAACTTCATCCAGCCGGAGCAGTTCCCCTACCACTCCGCCACGGGGTTCGTCTACGACTCGGGGAACTACCCGGAGGCGATGCGGATCGCGCTCGAGAAGCTCGGCTACGAGGAGCTGCGCCGTGAGCAGGAGGAGGCCCGGAAGGAGGGCCGCCTGCTCGGGATCGGCATCTCCTCGTTCACCGAGGTGGTCGGCGCGGGCCACGGCAAGGAGTACGACATCGCCGGGCTGCGCATGTTCGACTCCGCGGAGCTGCGCGTGCACCCGACCGGCAAGGCGATCCTCAAGCTGGGCGTCAAGGCGCAGGGCCAGGGCCACGAGACGACGTTCGCCCAGATCGTCGCGGAGGAGCTGGGCATCCCGTACGAGGACGTCGAGGTGCAGGAGGGCGACACGGACAACACGCCCTACGGCCTGGGCACGTACGCGAGCCGCTCGACCCCCGTCGCCGGGGCGGCGGCGACCGTCATCTCACGCAAGCTCCGCGAGAAGGCGCGCGAGATCGCCGGGCACCTCCTCGAGGCGTCGGCGGACGACATCGAGTTCGACGCCGGCCGCTTCTTCGTCAAGGGCTCGCCCGACAGCGCGAAGACGATCCAGGACGTCGCGTTCGCCGCCTACACGAACCTGCCCGACGGGATGGAGCCGGGGCTCGAGGGCGTTACCTACTACGACCCACCGAACATGACCTTTCCGTTCGGCACGTACGCCGTCCTGGTCGAGATCGACCGCGGCACGGGCGAGTGGAAGCCGCTCAAGGTCGTGGCGGTCGACGATTGCGGCGTCCGCATCAACCCGATGATCGTCGAGGGGCAGATCATGGGCGGGCTCACCGAGGGCTACGCGATCGCGGCGATGCAGCTGATCGACTTCGACGAGGACGGGAACTGCATCGGGGCGAACTTCACCGACTACCTCGTCCCGACGGCCTGGGAGACCCCCGAGTTCGAGATCGGCGAGCTCACGACGCCGTCCCCGCACCACCCGCTCGGCGCGAAGGGCGTCGGCGAGTCTCCGACCGTCGGCTCACCCGCGGCGTACGTCAACGCCGTGATCGACGCACTGTGGCACGCGGGGGTGAAGAACATCGACATGCCACTCACGCCCGACAAGGTCTGGGCGGCGATGCACGTGGCGGGCATCGCGGAGTGAGCAAGCCGGCGCAGCGGCTCGACCGCGGGGCGGTGCTCGTCGAGGCGGGCCGCCTCGCGGCGGAGGGACGGCCGTTCGTGCTGGCCACCGTGGCCTCCGTGCGCCGGCCCGCGTCGGCGCGGATCGGTGACCGTGGGATCGTGACCGCTGACGGGAAGCTGGTCGGCTGGGTCGGCGGCGCGTGCTCGGAGCCGGCCGTCGTACGCGAGGCGCTGCGCGCGCTCGCGGAAGGGACGACCCGCCTGCTCCGCATCTGCCCGCCGGGAAGTCCCGCCGGAGAGGAGGGCGTCGTCGTGGCCGAGAGCTCGTGCGCGTCGGAGGGGACGGTCGAGGTGCTGATCGAGCCGCAACTCCCGCAACCGCTGCTCGCGGTGGTCGGGGAGAGCCCCGCGGCCGTCACGCTGCGCGACCTGGCGACCGCGGTCGGCTGGAGGGTGACGACCGACCTGGGCGCAGGAGCCGAGGCGGTCGTCGTCGCCACGATGGGCCGTGGTGACGCGGAAGCGCTCGACGCGGCGCTGGCGACCCCGGCGGGGTACGTCGGGCTCGTCGCGAGCTCCAGGCGGGCGGACGTCGAGCTCGCGGCGCTGCGCGAGCACGGCCTCGACGAGGAGACGCTGGCCCGCGTCCGGAGCCCGGCCGGGCTCGATCTCGGGCCGCTCACGCAGCAGGAGATCGCCGTCGCCGTGCTCGCGGAGCTCGTCGCATGGCGCCACGCCCGCGGGCCGCTCGGCGACCTGCCCGTCGAGGCGCTCGATCCCGTGTGCGGGATGACGGTCGCCGTGTCGGGCGACACGCCGAGCGTCGAGCACGAGGGCACGACGTACTTCTTCTGCTGCCCCGGCTGCCGCGGGCGCTTCACCCGGGACCCCGACGAGTACCTCGCCTCGGCGTGAGCCGCGTGGTGTCCGACTTCAAGTCGGACACCAGGCCTCTCAGCGCTCGGTGAACCCGTGGATCGCGACAAGCGGCGTGCCGGAGCCGCCGCGGTGAGCGGACGTGAAGGTCACGCGTGGACAGTGCGGGTCTCGCGAGCCGAGCCAGGATATGATCGCCGCCATGTCAGTCGTCGACGAGCTCAGTGGGGTCCGGCTCTTCTCGGGGCTCAGCCAGCGTCAGCTGCGTCAGCTCGCCCGCCTGGCAAAGGAACGTCAGTTCCGACCCGGTGTGACGGTGGTCGAGGAGGGCACGATGAGCGGCGTCTGCTTCTTCATCGTCGCCGAGGGCGAGGCGTCGGTGAGCGTCGACGGCGAGGAGGTCGCTCGGATCGGTCCCGGCGACCACTTCGGCGAACTCGCGTTGATCAGCGAGGCGGCACGCACCGCCACGGTGACCGCCGTCACGCGCCTGCGCTGCCACGTGATCGCCTTCTGGGACTTCCGCAAGTTCGCGAGGGACAACCCCGACGTCACGTGGAAACTCCTCCGGCATCTCGCCGACCTGCTGGCCGGGGAGCGCGAACGGCACGCCCGTGCGGCGCTCGCTCTGGGCTGACTCGGAATCCGTAATTTCCCCGATGCGGTGTGCCGCACCGTGGTCTGCACTGCGGCGGATGCCGTGCGGCGGAGCAAGCACGACGAGGGCGGCCGGGGTCTCGACGCTCGCGGCGGGCTTCGGGCTGGTCGGGCTCGGGCTCTGGGCGCGCCGGGACGTGCGCCGCGGCCTCGAGCGCGAGCGGATCGTCTCGACACCGGGCTCGAAGCCGCCGAGCGCTCCGGTCGTCGACGCAGCCGCGGCGCGCTCGCTCGCGGAGGTGATCCGCGACGCGACGCTCTCCTCGACAGGGGGGACGACGTATGGCGACACCCCGAGCTACGTCGACGCCGAGGGCCGCCCGACGCCGGATCGGGAGCTCGCCGCGATGGATCCGGTCACCCGGAAGCCGGTCCAGAATCCGGCACAGGCTCTCTGGCTCCAGTCGACGACGCTCCAGACTGCGCTCATGCAGGCGTATCTCGCCCAACGCCTGGCCGAGCTGACCGTCGGCCTCGGCGCCGTCCTCGTCGGCGTCGGCACCGGCCTGGCGGCCGTTCCACGCCGCTGACGCCATGACCCGCGACGCGAGGGGGCGCGTGCGCGAGCCGGCGGCTGAGCCGGCCCACGCAGGTCGTTCGAGTCTCAGACGAGCCGCCGCCCGCCGCTGCGACCCTCGAGCGCCGACGCGAGCCAGAGGATCGCGACCGCGCCGAGAATCGCCGCCGCCCACGTGCTGAAGTCCCAGAACTCGTCGATCGGGTCACCCAGGCCGAGCAGTGACCCGACGAGACCGCCAAGGAGGGCGCCGCCGATGCCGAGCAGCGTCGTTATCACGATTCCCAGCCCCTGGCCGCCCGGGAAGAGCCTCTTCGCGATGATCCCGGCCACCAGGCCGAGCACGATCCAGCCGATGATCCCCATCACGTCTCCTTGGCGGCGGTCAGGTGGCCTGCGAATCGGCGGCCGGGCCGCGCCGGGCCGCCAATGCGCCGACCGCGAGCGCGAGGCCGCTCAGCGCGCCCGCGCCGATCAGCAGCCGACGCCGTCTCGGTGCCTGGCCACGCCCGGCCAGCCTGTTGAGCTTGCGCTCGATCCGCTTTCGGGCCACCGAGGCGACGAGCGCCCCGAGCAGTGCGTTTCGTTTCGTGAACATCTTCATGTCGGCCGGGGTACCCGCGGCGGGCAAGGCGGAAACCGACCCGGGCGTCATGGCCATCGTGGTTGACTGACGGCCATGCAGGCGAGCGCGGGCCCGGAGCGGCGCCGGGTCCGAGAGGGCCGGCTCGCGATCCTCCTCGCCGCAGTCGCGTGGTCGACGGCGGGCCTGGGGCAGCGCGGCCTCGACGCCTCCGCGGTCACCCAGGTCGCCGGACG
>DASTKF010000053.1:0-12321 GCA_035716065.1 Gaiella sp. | reverse complement strand
GGGGTGCTTCCCTCGCCGGAGCTCGTCGACCGCGGCAACTTCGAGATCGCCGACGGCTACGACGCCGCGCGCCGGCTGCTCGCGCTGGACGACCCGCCGACCGCGATCTTCGCCTCGAACGACAACATGGCGATCGGCGCGCTCCACGCGGCCGCCGAGCTCGGATTCAGCGTGCCCGACCAGCTCTCCGTCGTCGGCTTCGACGACAGCGAGCTGTCTCGCGTCGTGACGCCGGCGTTGACGACCGTCCGCCAGCCGCTCGAGGAGATGGGCCGGATGGCGGTGAGCCTGCTCAGCCGGCTGATCGACGGCCAGCGCGTCGAGACGCTCCGCATCGAGCTGGCGACACGCCTCGTCGTCCGAAGCTCCACGGCCCCCCCGGCGCCTTCCCCGCGCTGAGGGCGCTTCAGCGCGAGCCCGTGCTCAGGGCTCGCGCCGCGGTTCTGCGTCGAGCGCCGCAATCAAGGCCTCGGCCACGACCTCGAGCTTCCGGCCCGAGATCTGGCTCGCCTTGCGGAGCCGCGCGAAGGCGTCGCGCTCGTTCAGACCCTCGCGTTCCATGAGAAGCCCCTTCGCCCGCTCGATCGCCTTCCGCGCCGCCAGCGCCGCGGCGAGGGAATCGGCTTCGGCACGGACGACGGCAAGCTCCTCGTGGCGCGCGCGGGCCGTCTCGATCGCCGGCAGGAGATCGGTCTCGCGGAACGGCTTCACGAGGTAGCCGAACACCCCGGCCTCGACCGCGCGGGCGACGAGCTCCTGCTCGCCGTAGGCCGTCACCATCACGATCGGGATGGGACGCTCGTCGAGGATCCTGCGGGCCGCGTCGATGCCGTCGAGCTTCGGCATCTTCACGTCGAGAAGCGCGAGGTCGGGCCTCTCGCTGCGTGCGAGCGCCACCGCCTCCTCGCCGTCGCGCGCCTCGGCGACGACCTCGAAGCCGCTTCGCTCGAGCAGCTCGCGCAGGTCGAGCCGGATGATCGTCTCGTCCTCGGCGATCAGGATGCGCATCGGCCGGTCACGGTATCGCGCCGGCTCGCCGCTCGGAGTCGACCGCGACCCCCGCCGAACGTCGGAGCAGCACGCCCGCGAGGAGCCCGGCCACGACGTAGCCGAGCCCTGCACCGCGGCGAAAGGGCCTGAGGCGGTTACGCAGGGAATCGCACCTCGGCCCGCAGCCCGCCACGATCGACGAGCTCGAGCGACCCGCCCAGCTCGTCGCGGACGAGCGCGCGCACGATCGACATGCCCGTCCCGTCCTCCCCGGCACCGATCCCGGAGCCGTCGTCGACGACGACGAGCACGACCTCGCCGCCGGTACGGGCGAGCTCGATGGAGACCCGGTCACCGCCGTGCTCGAGCGCGTTCGAGAGCAGCTCGCTGAAGACGAGCGCGAGGGCGGTAGCGCGCTGCCCCGCGAGGTCGACGGGCTCGAGCGTCGCCGTGACCTCCTTGCCCACGACGAGGCCCTGGACCAGCATCGCACGCAGCCGGTCGATCAGCTCTGCGAGGTCGACGACGTCCTCGCGGTGCTCGGTCAGCTCCTCGTGCACCGCGGCGATCGCGAGGATCCGGTTCACCGAGTCCCCGAGCGCCTTCTGCGGATCGACGCCGTCCGCGCGGGCCTGGAGCCGCAGCAGCGACGCGACGGTCTGCAGGTTGTTCTTGACCCGATGGTGGATCTCCTGGGCGAGCACCCCGCGCAGCGCCATCCGGCCGTGCTCGAGCGCGACCGCCGCCTGGTTCGCGATGGCGTCGAGGAGCTGCCGGTCGTCGTCCGAGAACGGCGTGTCGCGGTCGACGACCAGCTCGCCGATCTCCCGTCCGCGCCAGCGGAGCGGAAGGCGCACCGCGTGATCGCCGGCACGGCCCTCAGGCCACGCTATCCGCCCGTCCTCGAGCACGAGCGCGGCGCCCGTGGCGTGGAGCGACTCCACGGTCGTGCGGACGATCGCCTCGAGCGACTCCTCGAGGTAGAGCGACTCCGAGACCGCCTCCGAGATCCGAGCGAGCGCCTCGAGCTCGTGCACGCGCCGCTGCGCCTGCGCGTAGAGCTTCGCGTGCTCGATCGACCGTCCCACCTGCGAGGCGATCGACGTGAGGAGCGCGACCTCCGCGTTCGTGAACGACCGCGTCTCGCGGGTGCGGACGTTGAGCGCCCCCTCGAGCACGTCGCGGGCCAGGATCGGGACTGCGAGGATCGACTCGTACTCGTCCTCGCGCAGGTTCGGGAACGCCTTGAAGCGAGGGTCGAGGTGCGCGCCAGACGCCAGCATGATCGGCCGGCGCTCTGCGGCCGCGACTCCCGTGATCCCGACGCCCCGGCGCATCCTCGGCGCGCTCGTCGCATCCTCGATCCGCGTGCCATGGGTCGCGCGCAGCACGAGCTCGTCGACGCGCTCGTCGTAGAGGTAGACGAAGCAGGCGTCCGTCTCGAGCGCGGCCGCGACCTCGTGCGCGATCGCCTCGAGCACCTCCTGCAGGTCGAGCGACGAGTTGACGACGTCGGTCGTCCGGGTCAGGAGCGCGAGATGGCGTGCCGCGTCGTTCACGTCCACCGGTGTCCGACTTCGGTCGGACACCTCCCGTCGAACGCGAGGCGCAGGGCGCCTGGTGTCGGACTGAAGTCGGACACCATCAGTCCAGCGTCGAGAGCACGATTGCGCCGAGGACCGGCACGGCGATCGTGAGCCCGAAGTTGAACCAGCCGACGACGACGAGCCGTCGGCGCGTGGTCGGCGCGGACGCGTCTCGCGCGCGGAGCTCCCGCTGCAGTCGCGGCCCGAGGACGTAGTCGTGGAGCAGGCCGCCGGCCACGAGCAGCGCGACGAGCACCGACTTCGCGATCAGCGTCCGGTCGAAATCCGTGTCGAGCGCCGCGCGGTTGAAGCCTCCGTGCCGATCGGTGAGCCAGAGCCCGGAGAGGATCGCAACCGCCATCGCGCTCCACCCGATCGGCCGCCAGCGGCGCCCGAGCGTCCGCATCGCCGTCGCGCGCGCCTCGCCCTCGAGCTGCCGGATCGCCGGCACGCCGATGAAGACGAGCGCCACCGTGCCGCCGACCCACACGCTGGCCGACAGCACGTGCAGGATGCGCAATACCGTCATCACGGTGCCTCAGGCTACGGATTTCCACCGAAGCGCCGATTGCTTCGCGGTCGCTAGGTTCGAGGGCGGATGGCACGCGACTGGGCCCTCTTCCTGCACCTCTCGGGCGTGCTCCTGTTCGTCGGCGGCAGCATCGCCGTGACCGCGTTGCGGCTCCTCGCGATCGGGAAGGAGCGACCATCGGAGAGCGCCGTCCTCTTGCGTGCCGTCCGGCCGCTCGTGCCCCTCGTCGGCATCGGGCTCCTGCTGACCCTCGGGGCGGGCGTCTGGCTGGCCGACGAGCTCCGCGTTCCATACGACTCCGGGTGGCTCCAGGCGGCCTACGTGCTGATCGTCTGGCTCGGCGTGGCAGGCGCCGTGGCCGGCAGGCTCGACCGCAAGACGCGCGAGCTGGCCGAGCGCGAGGCCGCCGCCGGGAGCGAACGGCCTTCCGGGGAGCTCTCGCGCCGCCTCCGCGACCCGATCGCCCTGACCCTCGACGCCTCGATGCTCGTCGCGACCGTGGCCATCGTCGCGCTCATGGTCTGGAAACCCTGAAGAAGGGGGCTCGTGGGGGAAACAGGGGGGTTCCCCCACCCCAAAACGACCACGGGCCCCCACCGGGGACCCGCGATCGGCCGTCAGACACGGAAGGCGCCGCTCGCCTTGCGGCTCCCTTCCGCATCGAAGATCATGCGCCATCGGGCGAGCGATGTCTAGTGCCTCCGTGCCGCGGCAGGGAGGCACCATCTTCTACAGCGAGCTCAGGTAGCGCCGCTTCTCCCACTCGCTGACCTGGATCCGGTACTCGTCCCATTCGAGCCGCTTCAGCTCGACGTAGCGCGGGAAGATGTGCTCGCCGAGGGCACGGGACATGAGCTCCGAGCCCGCGAGCGCCTCGACGGCCTCACCGAGCGAGCCGGGAAGCGCCTCGACGCCCTGCTCCTCCCGCTCCGCGTCGGAGAGCCGATAGAGGTTCGTCGTCATCTCGTCCGGCAGCTCGTAGCCGCGCTCGATCCCCTCGAGACCGGCATGGAGCAGCGCCGCGAACGCGAGGTACGGGTTGCAGGCCGGGTCGGGGCAGCGGATCTCCGCGCGGGTCGCCTGCTCCTCGCCCGGCTTGTAGAGCGGGATTCGGATCAGCGCGGATCGGTTGCGCTGCGACCACGCGACGTAGACCGGCGCTTCGAAGCCCGGGACGAGCCGCTTGTACGAGTTGACCCACTGCGCGAGCACGGCCGACATCTCGCGCGCGTGCACGAGCAGTCCGGCGATGAACGCCTTCGCCGTCTTCGACAGGTGATGCGGGTCCTTCGCGTCGAAGAACTGGTTGCGCCCGTTCTTGAACAGCGACATGTGCGTGTGCATGCCCGACCCGTTCTCGCCGAAGAGCGGCTTCGGCATGAAGGTCGCGTAGTAGCCGTGCCATGCCGCGACCTCTTTCACGATCAGCCGGTACGTCATGCAGTGGTCGGCCATCGCGAGCGCGTCGGCGTAGCGCATGTCGATCTCGTGCTGCGACGGAGCGACCTCGTGGTGGTGGTACTCGATAGGGATGCCGACGGACTCGAGCGCATGGATCGTGTCGTTGCGCACCTCGGTGGCGGCGTCCTGCGCGGTCATCGCGAAGTAGCCGCCCTCGTCGAGCGTCTTCGTGTCCTTGTCGTCCTCGAACAGGAAGTACTCGAGCTCCGGGCCGACGTTGAACGTGTCGAAGCCCAGCGACTTCATGCGGTCGAGCGCCGCGCGGAGGACGTTGCGTGGGTCGCCGTTGTACGGCGTGCCGTCGGGGCGGACGACGTCGCAGATCATGCGGGCGACCTTCGAGCCGACCTCGTGGCCGTGCTCGTCGACCGGCCGCGGCAGCAGCTGGAACGTCACCGGGTCGGGGATCGCGACCATGTCCGACTCCTCGATCCGGTTGAAGCCGGTGATCGACGAGCCGTCGAATCCCATGCCGTCGTCCAGCGCGTCCGGGATCTCCGAGGGCGTGATGGCGAACGACTTCAGATGACCCTCGAGGTCGGTGAACCAGAAGAGGACGTGCTCGACGTCCTCGTCGCGCATCTGCTTGAGAACCGCCCGACGCGACGCGACGCTCGAGGTCGCCCGGTCCTTCGACTTCACCATCGTGGAGCGGCTCGCCGCGCCCGTCGACCTAGGTCTCGCCATTGGTGTCTCCTCCTTGAAAACGACAAAAGCCCCGGGCACGGATAGTCCGCGCCCGAGGCCCCGTTGCCTCGAAAAGCATGGGGGAGACTACCACCCCGGTCCGCCGGCGGCAGCCGGAACCGGACGAGCCCGCCGCTCGCGTCACGCCCGGACCGTTGACTCCCGTTCACAGGTCGCTCGGCCGATGGGCCTGGTAGGGTCTTGACCTTCCGTTACCGGCCACCGGGCCAACGCCAAGCATGCCCCCCCATGCAAAGCGACCGAATCCCCCAACGGAACCGTCGAGCCGCGCGTGATGACGCCGCTGCGGTCGCCCCTGCCCCCCACTCAGGAGGCGCGACTCGCGCATGATCGAAGACACGCTCGTCGAGCAAGCACTCCACCTGCCCCGCCGCGAAGCCAGGCGCTGGGCGCACACTCCGCTCGAGCAGGAAGACCTGGTCGCGGACGGCAACCTCGCGCTCGCGAAGGCGGCCAAGCGGTACGACCCGTCGTACGGCGTCCCTTTCCCCGCGTTTGCCACGCCGTACGTTCGCGGTGCCATCGCGGACACGGTTCGTAGCCGTGCGCGCCGCAACACCCTCGGCGACGGGCGGTGGGTCGACGTGGTCGGGTTCGCGGCCCTGACGCCAAGTGTCAGGAGCGAGCAGGCCTACGAGCCCCCGGACCCCGGCCCGACGCCACACGACACCGTCGAGAACCTCGACCGGCTGCGAGTGCTCGGGACGATCCCGGAGCGAGAGCGCATCGCGCTCATCCGGACGATGGTCGACGGCGACACCGTCGCCGACGTCGCGAAGGACCTCGGAGTCAGCACCGACCGGGTGTACACGCTCGTGCACAACGGATCGACCCGAGTCAGGAGACGCGCGGCATGACCAGCCTGCTCGCCGAGGTGCTGCAGGGGGAGCCGCTCACCGAGCGCGAGACCGAGATCCTCGCCGCCGCGGCGGAGGGCGAGACGGCCGCCCAGACCGGAGCACGCCTGTACCTCTCGTCCGAGACGGTCAAGGGATACCGCAAGCGCATCATCGCGAAGCTCGGCGCGCGCAACGGGACGCACGCCGTGGTGCTCGCCATCCGGCGAGGGTTGCTGCCGCTCTCGCCGCAACGTCCCGTCGAGCCGGTCCCCGTCAGGGTCCGGGCTTCCGTCCGCCGCGGCTGACGCACTAGCGACGCTGTCCGGTGTCGGCTGCCAGCGCCGCCTCGACCTCGTCGAGCGGGGCCTCGAGGCGGATCCAGGCCGGCCGTGGCTCGTAGCCGAGCTTGTCGTTCACGGCCCGCATCGGTGCGTTCGCGTCCTGTGTCGACGTCATCAGCTCGCGGAAGCCGTTCCGCGACGCCCACGCGATCTGCGCCTGCTTGAGCGCGGTGGCGATGCCGCGGTTGCGGTGGCTTGCCGCCACCGACGTGAGGCCGTTCTCGGCCAGGTGCGGGTCGGCGGCGCGTCGGAGGAGGCTGACGAACCCGACGACGCATTCGCCGTCGAGAGCCACCAGCGTGCCGCCCTCGAGAACGTCCGGCCCGGCTGCGTCCTCGTCCATCCACCGCTCGTAGGACGGAAGCTCGAGCGGCGCGTGCAGCGGCATCTGCGGGAGCGCCTCGCACGCGACCGAGTAGGCGCCCCGGAGGAGATCCGGCCGCTTCGCGAGCTCGACCAGCACGATCCCCTGGGGCGGGGTGGGATCGGGCTCGTCCGGCCCGACCGGTCGTGAGATCTCGAGCTCGCGCAGCACCTCGCGCAGGCCGAATCGCGCCGCAAACCGCTCGCCCGCCTCGTCACCCTCCTCGACGCCGACCGCGAGGAGGTCGCTCCCGTGCGCGCGCGCCGCCGCGACCACGCGCTCGAGCAGGGTACGGCCGAGCCCACGCCGCCGGTATTCCGGCAGGACGACGTTGCCGACGTACGTCCGGCCGGGCAGGTCGGAGCGGATGGCGGACGCACAACCCGCGACCGCCCAGTCGATCCTGCCGATCACGCGGACGTCGTCGGGCTTGCGCACGCGGTGGCGCTCGAGCTCCTCCGCGGTGATCGGGTACCGCGGCACGATCGCGCTCCAGACGGCTGCGTACGCCTCGTGACCTGCGCGGTCGTCGAGGGCGAGCTCGGTGATCTCGAGGTCGGCGTCGACGCTCATCCGGACCGCTTCAGCTTGCCATGCCGCTTTGCGTACACCTCGCCGCGGTTGAAGATCGCCAGGCCGAGCGGGATGCAGACGGCCCCGATGATCAGCAGCGGCCAGATGTCGTGCCAGAGCGATCCGAGCGACGCGCCGTCGAGGATCGAGGCGCGGATCCCGTCGAGCGCGTACGTCGCGGGCGAGATCTTCGCGAGCCACTGCATCCACCCCGGCAGGACCTCGATCGGGTAGTAGACGCCCGAGACGACGAGCAGCATCCCCTGGGCGACGAACCCGAGCTGGGCGCCCTTCTCCGGCGAGATGAGCGGCAGGACCGCGGTCATCATCCCGATGCCGAAGAACGAGACGGATGCGACGACGAGGATCACGAGGGCCGCCGCGAAGTTCGCGTCCTCGAACGCCAGGCCGAAGAACAGCGCCACGACGATGAACAGGAGAATCGCGCGGACGAGCCCGTAGAGCACCGCGAAGACGCCCGAGCCGCCGAGGTGCATCGCCCGGGAGAGCGGCGCCATGAACGTGTACTCGATCGTGCCTTCCCAGCGCTCCCACGCCACCGTCTCGGTGAGGAACTCGAAGATGATCCCGAGGTACGCCCACACGACGGCGCCGATCAGGAGCGTCGTCGTCGCGCGGTCGACGTCGATCGAGCCGCCGGTCGCCTCGAACCCCTTCGCGATGAAGACGATCGTGAGCGTGTTGGCGACGGTCCAGACGAAGAACGCGATGTCCCAGTAGATGTAGCGCCGCGTGAGGTAGACGTTCCGCTCGACGACGCCGGCGAGGCCGATCAGCTCGTGCTTGAGATAGACGCGAGGGTGCCAGGCTTCAGCCTGGCTCCCTCTCCGTTTCCTGGCGACCGCTCTCATGCGAGCACCTTCCTCTCCTCGGCGTCCATCTCGTCCTCCTCGTCCTCGAAGCCGCGCCCGGTCGCGGCGAAGAACGCGTCCTCGAGCGTCTTCGCCTCGAAGCGCGCCATCAGCTCCTCGGCCGGCTCGAGCGCGAGCAGCCGGCCGCGGTCGAGGATTCCGACCCGCTCTGCGAGCGCCTCGGCCTCGCCGAGGTCGTGGGTGCAGAGGACGATCGTCGAGTCGTGCATCGCGCGCATCTCGCGGATGAAGTCCTGCACCTCGAGCTTCGAGCGGGGGTCGAGGCCGGTGGTCGGCTCGTCGAGCAGGAGCAGGACGGGCGAGGTGAGAAGTGCCCTCGCGAGAGCGACCTTCTGCTGCATCCCGCGCGAGAGGTTCTCCATCGGCTCGGTGCGCCGGTCGGGTGGGAAACCGACGCGCTCGAGGATCTCCGGGATCTTCCCCGATGTCTCCGAGAGCGTCATGCCGTAGAACCGCGCCGCGTAGTGGAGGTTCTCGGAGGGCGACATCTTCTTGAAGAAGCTCGCCTCGACCGAGACCCTGTTCACGAGGCGGCGCACGGCCTTGTCCTCCCGAACGACGTCGTAGCCGAAGACCCGCGCGCTGCCGCCGTCCGGCAGGAGCAGCGTCGAGAGCAGCCGGACGAGCGTGGACTTCCCCGAGCCGTTCTGGCCGAGGATCGCGACGCACTCGCCGCGCGAGACCTCGAGCGTGACGTCCTCGAGCGCGGCGACCCGACGCTTGCCGCGCTTTCGGTCCTTGCGGACGAACTCCTTGCGCAGGTCGCGTGCTTCCACGGCAAGTGCGTCGGGCGGAACGGGCGACAACTCCTTCACGATGGTGCTCTCCCTTCGAATGCGGTGCCCAGGACGTGCGGAAAAGAGGCTCCGCGCCAGGCGGGCCTCGGCAACGGATGTCCTAGATACCGAGCAGCATCGCGGCGAGACTAGCACCCCGCTCGGGCGGGCGGCCAGTACGGAAAACCGAACTTCGCACTTGCGCGCGGTCCGCCCGTTTCTCTAAGGTGGCCACAGGCGGGGACGACGACGATCCCGCCGCAGGCAATGGCGCCTCATCTCTCGCGCGGCGAGAGGTGGGGCTTTTTTCGTGGACCGAGGAGGTGGTTCGTCGTGATGAAGGTCGAGGCGGTCGTCGTTCGCGACCGGGTCGAGACCGTCATGGAGGCGGTCGAGGAGCAGACCGGACACGTCGGCGTGACCGTGGTCGAGGCGGTCGGCCACGGCCGCGAGAAGGGGATCACGCACGAGTACCGCGGCCGCGTGTTCGAGTCGCGGTTCCTGCCCAAGGCGCACCTGACGTTCGTCGTCCCCGACGAGATCGCGGAGAGGGTCGTCGAGGCCGTCGTCGACGCCGCGAAGACGGGGCACGTGAACGGCGACGGGATCTGCTGGATGTCCCAGGTCACCGGGGTCACCCACAACCGAACCGGTTTGAAGCTCGAGGAAGTGGAGCGCGTATGAGCAACGAAGAGCTTGGTCTCGCGGCCAGCACGATGTGGGTCGTCATCGCAGCCGTCCTGGTCCTCTTCATGCAGGCGGGGTTCGCCTTTCTGGAGGCGGGCCTCACGCGGATGAAGAACGTCGGGCACATCGCGGCGAAGAACGCGCTCGTCCTCGGCATCGCCGCGATCGTCTACTACCTCGTCGGGTTCGGGCTGGCGTTCGGCGACGGCGGCAACGGGCTCGTCGGCGGCTCCGGGTTCGTGCCCGGCGTCGACGAGCTGCTCGCGGTCGGCAAAACGCCGTTCTCCTGGTTCGGGTCGATCCCCGCCGGGGCTGCGCTCCTCTTCCAGACCGCGTTCGCGGCCGTGTCGCTCGCGATCGTCTGGGGCGCGATGGCGGAGCGCACGCGCCTGTGGGTGTACATCGTCTTCGGCGTCGCCTACGCGCTGATCTACTCCGTCGCGTCGCACTGGATCTGGAGCGGCGACGGATGGCTGTTCTCGAAGGGGATGCAGGACTTCGCGGGCTCGACGGTCGTCCACTACCAGGGAGCGCTCGCAGGGCTCGCAGGCGCGCTGCTCCTCGGTCCGCGGATCGGCAAGTTCGTCGGCGGCAAGCCGCAGGCAATCCCCGGGCACAACATGGCGTACACGACGCTCGGGGTCTTCATCCTCTGGTTCGGCTGGTTCGGGTTCAACCCCGGCTCGACGCTCTCCGTGGACTACGGCGGCGTGGGCTTCTTCGCCTACGTCGCGCTGAACACGAACCTCGCGGCGGCGGCCGGCGTGATCGGCGCGATGGTCACCGCCTGGGCGGTGATCCGCAAGCCCGACCTCTCGATGATGCTGAACGGGGCGATCGGTGCGCTCGTCGCGATCACCGCCGCCTGCGCTTTCGTCGCGCCGTGGGCCGCGATCTGCATCGGGCTCGTCGCGGGCGCGATCGTCGTGCTCGGCGTCCTGCTCGTGGAGAAGCTCGGGATCGACGACCCGATCGGCGCGCTCGCGGCGCACGGAATGGCGGGCGTGTGGGGAACGCTGTCGCTCGGGTTCCTGACCGTGCCGGAGCTCGCCGAGCGGCTCGACTGGGGCCAGGGCGGCCTGCTCTACGGCGGCGGCCTCCACCAGCTCGGCGTGCAGGCGCTCGGCCTCGTCGCCGTGGGAGCGTTCACGTTCACCGCGTCGTTCGCCGTCCTCTGGGCGATGAAGGCGACGGTCGGGATCCGGGCAGAGCCGCACGTCGAGAACATGGGGCTCGACGTCTCCGAGCACGGCATGTGGGGCTATCCCGAGTTCTACATCCCGGTTCCCGGCGGCTACGGGACCGAGCACCACGGCCATCACGTCGTCTCGCCGCCGCGTGCCGCGCCCGCTCCGGCGACGCCGCCCGCACCGGCGACCGGCTGAAGGGCACGTCCGGGCCCGGGGCTTCGTGGTGAGGCCCCGGACCCGGACCGTGTCTCGCTCAGGTGAGCTCGAACGTGATGCTCACGGACGCGGTCGTCTCCTCGGGGCCGGAGACGATCGGCGTCGAGTCCTGCGCTGCCGAGGCCTTCGCGGCGTACGGGACGGGGGTGGCGGATCCGGACTCGGCGATCGCCGTCACGCGGCCGAGCGAGCGGCCTGCGGCCTTGGCCAGGATCTCCGCCCGCGCCTTCGCGTCGTCGACGGCCTTCGCGAGTGCCTGCCTGTAGAGCGCGTCGGCGTCCGAGCGCGAGAGGGACGGCCCGTAGATCGTGTTGGCGCCCGCCGCGACCGCCGCGTCGATCAGCGCACCGGCCCCGTCGAGTGACGTCTCCGCCGAGGCGACGTTCGAGGCGACGAATCCGTTCGGCTGGCCGTTCTGGTCGAACGCCGTCGAGAGCGAGACGGTTTGCGTGGTGACGTCCTTGCCGCCGCTCGCCCGGAGCGCGGCGATGACCTTCTGCATGGCGGCGCCGTTCGCGGTCAGGGCCGCCTTCGCCGTCGCGGCCCGCGTCTCGACCCCGGCCGAGACCTCGGCCCGGTCCGGCACGGCGTCGACGGAGCCGGTTCCGGTTACGCTGACCGTGTCGGTCGTCGCCGCCGGGTCGGCCGCACCCGCCCCGTCCGGGCGGAGCACGCCGGCGAGTGCGGTGGCGACGAGCAAGAAGCCTGCGGCCAGTGCGATGCGTTTCATGGGATGTCGTCCTCCGAAGGTCGGTTGTCACCCGACATACGCCGCCGGTCCCGGTCGAGGTCACAGCCCCCAGAACGGCAGCTACACGCCCTGACCGAAGCGCTTCCGCGCCGCCGCGACCGCGTCGCGGACGCCGCCCGGGCCTGGAGAGGGCCGGGCGGCAACGCTTTCCGCGGCGGTCGTCCCCGTAGAGAACGTCCCATCGCGCACCGATGCCGCGACCTGCTCGTGCGCCTCCCTGAACGGAATCCCTCCGCGCACGAGGTCCTCGGCGACGTCGGTGGCGAGCAGGAGCGGGTCGGCGACCGCCTCGGCAAGCCGCTCCCGGTTCGCGGCGAGACCGCTGACGAGCACCGTCATCGCCCGGAGCGAGTCGCGGACGTCACGGCGGGCGGCAAACACCGGCGGCTTGTCCTCCTGCAGGTCGCGGTCGTA
>DASTKF010000052.1:0-2605 GCA_035716065.1 Gaiella sp. | reverse complement strand
GTTCGACGACGCCAAGGGGTATGGGTTCATCACCCCTGACGACGGCGGCAAGGACCTCTTCGTCCATTTCAGCGGCATCACGGGCGAGGGCTTCAAGTCCCTCCCCGAGGGCGCGAAGGTCGAGTTCGTGGCCGAGCAGGGTCAGAAGGGCCCGCAGGCGACGAACGTCGTCCTCGCCGGCTGATGCGCTAACACCGGGCGCGCCCTCTCGCGGGGGCGCGCCCGTCGCAATCCCCCTGGAGGCGCGTGGCAGACAACGAGGGCAAGGTCGAGATGCAGGGCGAGGTCGTCGAGGCGTTTCGCGGCGGCATGTATCGCATCGCGCTGGACAACGACCACGAGACCCTCGGATACGTGTCGGGCAAGATGCGCCGCTATCGCATCCGCATCAACCCGGGCGACAGGGTGACCGTCGAGCTCTCGCCGTACGACCTCACGCGCGGCCGCATCACGTTCAGACAGCGCTGAGGCGTTTCTTGTTCGCACGCAGGATTCCGCCTGAGCGGAATCCTGCCGCTCGGATCCCCCGCCCTTCGGGGGCGCAACTGCCTCGCTCCGCAATCCCCAGGGCGTGGCTTCAGCCTCGCCCTTCTTTCTGCATGCGTGCATAGGCTTCGAGCCGTGCGCGAGACGCCGCCGGTTCTCTGGACGCCCGACGAAGCGCGCATCGAGCGCGCCGCGATCACGCGGTATGTCCACTGGCTCGCCGAGACGCACGGCGTCGAGACACGTGGCTACGACGAGCTGTGGCGCTGGTCGGTGACGGACATCGAGGCCTTCTGGGCATCCGTCTGGGAGTTCTTCGACGTGCAGGCCTCGGAGCCGTACGAGCGCGTGCTCGGGTCGCGCGCGATGCCGGGTGCGGACTGGTTCCCCGGTGCGCGCCTGAACTACGCGGAGCACGCCTTCCGGCGGCGCTCCCCGCAAGCCGTCGCTGTCAGGCACGTCTCCGAGCTCCGTCCCTTAGCCGAGACGACCTGGGGCGACCTCCACGAGCAGACGCGGCGCTTCGCGGCAGCGCTTCGCGGATCGGGGGTCGGCCCGGGGGACCGGGTCGTCGGCTACCTGCCGAACGTCGTCGAGGCGGTCGTCGCCTTCCATGCGTGCGCCAGCCTCGGCGCTACCTGGTCGAGCTGCTCGCCCGACTTCGGGGTCCGTAGCGTCGTCGACCGGTTCGCGCAGATCGAGCCGCGCGTCCTGCTCACGGTCGACGGCTACCGCTACGGCGGCCGTGACCACGACAGGCTCGACGTGGTGCGGGCGCTGCAGCAGGCGATGCCCTCGCTCGAGCGGACGATCGTGCTCGGCTATCTCGACCCGGAGCCGTCACTCACCGGTCTCCAGCGCGCCACCAGCTGGAGCGATTTCGTCGCAGAGGGCGACGACGAGCCGCTCTCGTTCGCACAGGTGCCGTTCGACCACCCGCTGTGGGTGCTCTACAGCTCCGGCACCACCGGCCTGCCCAAGGCGATCGTGCACGGGCACGGCGGCATCCTGCTCGAGCTGCTGAAGCAGCTCACCTTCCATGCCGACGTGCAGGAAGACGACCGCCTCTTCTGGTTCACGACGACGGGCTGGATGATGTGGAACTTCCTGAACGGCGGGCTGCTCACGCAGGGATCGATCGTGCTCTACGACGGCAACCCGGGCCATCCGGATCTCGGGACGCTGTGGGATCTCGCCGAACGGGCAGGCGTCACGTGCTTCGGCACGTCGGCGAGCTTCATCGCCGCCTGCATGAAGGACGGGATCGCGCCACGCGAGGGCCGCGATCTCTCCCGCGTCGAGGCGGTCGGCTCGACCGGCTCGCCGCTGTCGCCCGAAGGCTTCGACTGGGTGTACGACCGTCTCGGCCCGGACGTGTGGCTGTTCTCGACGTCGGGCGGGACCGATCTGTGCACCGCCTTCGTCGGCGGCGCTCCGACGCTTCCTGTCTATCGCGGCGAGCTGCAGGCACGCGCGCTCGGCGCGAAGGTCGAGGCGTGGAGCGCAGACGGACGGCCTGTCATCGGCGAGGTCGGCGAGCTCGTGATCACCGAGCCGATGCCGTCGATGCCGATCAGGCTCTGGGGAGACCCGGACAACGCGCGGTACCGGGCGAGCTACTTCGAGACATTTCCCGGTGTGTGGCGCCACGGCGACTGGATCGAGATCACCGACCGCGGCACCGCGATCATCACCGGTCGCTCGGACGCGACGATCAACCGCGGCGGCATCCGGATGGGGACGGCGGAGATCTATCGCGCTGTGCTCGCGCTCGACGAGGTCGTCGACGCGCTCGTCGTCGACCTCCCGCGCCACGGGACGCAGGGATACATGCCGCTCTTCGTCGTGCTCCGACCCGACGTCGCGCTGGACGACGACCTGGTCGCGCGGATCAGGACGAGAATCCAGGAGGACTGCTCTCCACGGCACGTCCCCGACGAGATTCGCACGGTGCAGTCGGTGCCGCGAACGCTGTCGGGGAAAGTGCTCGAGGTCCCGGTCAAGCGGATCCTGTCGGGTGAGCCGGCCGACCGGGCGTTGAGCCGCGACTCGCTCGCCGACCCGGACGCGCTGCGACCCTTCGAGGAGCTTGCAGCCGCCTGGAAGCGGTAAGGGGACT
>DASTKF010000051.1:0-2272 GCA_035716065.1 Gaiella sp. | reverse complement strand
GATGCGCTCGACAGGGGAGGTGATGGCGACCGCGTCCGACCTTCCCACCGCATTTGCGAAGGCGGAGCGCGCCGCAGGCCGGCCGCTGCCGACCTCGGGCGTTGCCTTCCTCTCGGTGCGCGACGGCGACAAGGCGAGCATTGCGCCGATCGCGGCTGCGCTCGCAGGGCTCGGCTTCGAGCTCGTCGCGACGACGGGGACGGCGCGGACGCTGCGCGCTGCGGGCCTCGACGTGGAGGAGGTGGGGAAGGTCGCCGACGCGGAGCCGGGGGAGGCGACCGTCGTCGACCTGATCCGCGAGCACCGCTGCAACCTCGTCGTCAACACGCCGCAGGGATCCGGCGCCCGTGCCGACGGCTACCTCATCCGCGAGGCAGCCCTCATTGCCCGCGTCCCTTGCATCACGACGATCTCGGGCGCTGCCGCGGCCGTCCACGCCATCGCGAACGCGCGCGCGGAGGCGACGCTGTCGCTGCAGGAGCGCCTGGCCGTTGCCGTCTCCGTCGGCGACGGCTGATCGGATGCAGACCGAGCGCCTGCGCGTGGTCGCCAACGAGGTGGTCGGCCCTTACGCCCTGGTTCGGCTGGGGCGTGGCGGCCTTCAGGCCGGCACGCCCGGGCAGTTCTTCATGCTCGAGGCGCCGGGGCGGGTGCTACCGCGTCCGTTCAGCCTGTGCCTGGCGCCGGAGGGCGAGCTCGGCTTCCTCGTCGACCCGATCGGCCCCGGGACGCGCGCGATCGCCGGGCTCGAGCCGGGTGACGCGATCCGGGTGACGGGCCCCCTCGGCAACGGCTTCGACCTGTCCGTCGCGCGGCCGCTCCTCGTCGGCGGGGGGATCGGCGTTGCACCGTTCCCCTACCTGTCCGAGCGCCTCGGCAGCCCGCCGGCGTTGCTCGGCTTCCGGACGGCGCATCACGCGGAGGCGGCCGCGCTCGTTCCGAACGCCGAGGTCGTCCTCGACCCGACGCTCGTCACCGACGCGCTTCCGGACGACCCCGGCGACGTTCTCGCGTGCGGCCCGGAGCCGATGCTCGACACGCTCGCGCTGCGCGTGCCGGGCGCCCAGCTCGCGTGCGAGGCGCCGATGGCGTGCGGCTACGGCGCGTGCTACGGCTGCGTCGTGCCGCGGGACGGGTCCTATGTGCGGCTCTGCGTCGAAGGCCCTGTCCTGCTCGCGGGAGCCGCGTGACGATTCCGCTTCTCAACGCGTCCGGGTGTCTCGACCCGCTGGCGGCCCCCGGTGTGGCGCGCTCGCTCGACGTCGTCGTGACGAAGACGATCACGCCTCTCCCGCGCGCCGGCAACCCACCGGTCCGGATCGCGGAGACCGAGCACGGGATGGTGAACTCGATCGGCCTCCAGGGGCCTGGGATCGACGCGTTCTGCGAGGACAGCCTGCCGCGCCTCGCCGAGCTCGGGGTGCCGCTCTGGATCTCGGTCGGCGGCTTTTCGGCCGACGACTACGCGCTCTGCTGCGCCCGCCTCGACGGGGACGACCGGATCGCCGCGATCGAGCTGAACCTCTCGTGCCCGAACGTCGAGGAGGCGCCCGAGACGGCAGCCGAGCTCGTCGCCGCGGCGCGCGGCGCGACGTCCAAGACGCTCTTCGCGAAACTCTCGCCGGCGCAGTGGGACATCGCCGAGTCGGCGCGCGCGGTGGTCGCGGCGGGCGCCGACGGCCTGTCGCTCGTGAACACCATTCGGGGGCTCTCGCTCGATCCGGTCACGCTGCGGCCCCGGCTCGCGCGGGGCGCGGGTGGGTACTCCGGACCGGCCTTGCGACCCATCGCCCTCGCCTGCGTCCATGCGTGCGCGGAGACGGTCGACGTCCCGATCGTGGGCATGGGCGGCGTCTTCTCGGGCGGCGACGCAGTCGAGCTCGCCGCGGTGGGCGCGAGCGCGGTCGCACTCGGGACGGTGCTCTTCGCCGACCCGCTCGCACCCGGGCGTATCCGAGCCGAGATGGCGCCCGCGGTCGCCGCCCTCGTCTCCGAGGGTCTTCCCGCCGACCGGCCGCCTCTGTTGTCGAGATAGGAAAAAGCCTGCAAACGGCTGAAAACAGTACTGCTTGATTCACCGCCTCAGCTTGCTAGACTCGTCGCCTCAATGGTCACGTCGAAGACGCACGCGCAGGCACCCGCCCGGTCGCTCGACCAGCGGATGGAAGCCCTACAACGTGCGAACGACATCCGCGTTCGGCGCGCGCAGCTGAAGAAGGACCTGAAAGACGGGCGCGTCCAGATCGAGTCGATCCTGCTCGATCCGCCGGAG
>DASTKF010000050.1:0-4627 GCA_035716065.1 Gaiella sp. | reverse complement strand
ACGAGGCGAGAAGCCCCGTCCGGGAGTAGACGATGCCGACCTGGATCGGCGCAGACGCGCTCGGAGCCGCGTCCGCAGCCCGCGTGGTGGCGCCGGCTCCTGCCAGCACCGCGACCCCCACGACGAGCGCGACGAGCTTGTGCCACCGCTGCATGTGGTCCTCCATTGGACGTGTCCGGATCTGAAACCTGAGACCCGATTCAGGTGTCTTATAGCGCGCATCGGCAGCGGAGGCAAGGGTGTGGTGCGCACCCGTCGTGCCCGGCCGCCGACGGCATCAGACACTGAGACGACGGGGTGCGGCGTGCGGTTGGGGCCGGGCGGGCGCCGCGCTCAGGCGGTGTCGAGCTCGGCGACAAGCGGCGCGGTGTCGAGCGGATCGAAGCCGATCCGCTCTGCGATCTGCTCCGTCGTCGGCCGCGTGCCCTCGCGGAAGAGGCCGCGCAGGAGCGCGCCCGTCTCGGGCCGGCGCCACCAGTCCTCTCCCACCTCGCGGCGGAGGTGCGCGCGCAGCTGGGCCGAGCGGATCCAGGCACGAAGGTAGTCGGCCGAGTAGAAGCCGGCGTCCATGTCGGCGAGATGGTTCGCGGCCGGGTACCGGACGCCCGTTGCGGCCGTCAGCCGCTCCTCGTACCCGTCCGGTGTGCCGCCGTCGCTCGGGAAGCGCGTCCAAAAGTCCATCTCGTACCCGAGCTTTGCCGAGTAGCGGCGGAAGAGAATGGTGTTCGAGAACCGCGCGGCGTCGGCGTTCTCACGCGCCTCCTCGTCGGAGAGCCCGAAGTGCTCCGCATGCCAGCCCGGCTCGCCCGAGATCGAGTCGAGGAGGAACGAGTAGATCTCCGTGAGGGCGTGGTCGCGCGCGAGGCGGCGGAACGCGAGCGGCAGCGTCGGGTCGCAGCCGGCGTAGTGGAGCGCGTGCCCTGCCTCGTGAAGGAACGCCTCGTAGTCGTGCAGCCCGCCCTGCGCACGCGTGATCAGGTGGACGACGCGAGGCGGGTCGGCAGCGATCACGCAGGCGCGAGGGGACTTCTGCGGCCGGTCCTCGAGATCCGGCCGGATGCCCTGCTCGGCCTCGAGGTCGAAGCCGAGCGCCTCGAGCGTGGCGAGACAGACAGGCACGCTCCGCTCCTTCGTGTACGTCGCCTCGAGCGGCGAGAGGCGCCGGATCCACGCCATGTGAGCGTGCGCGGGCGTCGTCTCGCGATCGGGCCCGAGCAGGCGGTCGAGCCACCGTTCCCGCAGCGGCGTGAACGCCGGCGTGCTCTCGACCCGGGCCTGGTCGACCGCGTCGAGGATCGGGCGAAGCGCGACGCCCTTCTCCGCCTCGTTGCGCGCGACGGGGTCGGCGACACCCGTGACGTCGGCCTCCAGCTGGTTCCTCGCGGCGAGGAGCGAACGGCGCTCGTCGTTGTAGGACGCCGACACCTCGAGCACGGCGGCGCCGAGAGAATCGCGGTCCGCGTAGGCGGGCTCGACGGCGAGCCGCGCCTGGGCCGAGCGAAGCGGAAGCTCGTCGTCGCCCCAGGTCACGCGGGCCGCGAGGAGCGCGTTCTCGAGCGCATCCTCGCGCTCGGCGAGCTCGCGGTCGGCAATTCCTTCCTGGCAGGTGAGGCGCAGGCGGGCGATCTCCTCGCGGCCGTCGCCGCTCGCCGCCGCTTCGGCCCCGGCGAGCGTCTCGAGCTGCTCGCGGGTGAAGAGGTCCGCGTAGCGCGCGACGATCGCTGCCTGCTCGGAGGTCTCCTTCTCCCCCACGCGCACCGCCCGCGCCTCCTCGGAGCGCTCCTGGAGGTACATATCGAGCCGCTCCTGGAACGGCTGCGGATCGAGTGTGCTCATGCCGCGACCTCCGCGCCCCGCCGCAGGCGGGCGAGCGACGTGTCACGGCCCAACAGCTCGAGCGACTCGTAGAGGCCCGGTGAGACGCGCGAGCCCGTGATCGCAACGCGGATGGGGGCATAGACCGTGCGCGGCTTCTCGCCGAGCTCGTCGCAGAGCTCCTTGAGCGTGGCCTCGATAGCTGCCGCGGTCCAGGGCTCGGTCGCAGTCAGCGCTTCGTCCGCGGCGCGGAGGATGCGCGGGTCGAGGTCGTCGGCGGGCGGTGCGACGTCCTCGAAGAGGAAGCCGGCAAAGTCGGGAAACTCGCCGAGGCGCCCGATCTTCTCCTGCACGAGCGGCGCCGACGCCCGGATCCCGTCGTCGGGCCAGTCGGTGCCGTGCTCGTGCACGAACTCGACGAGGCGTTCCGCGTACTCCTCGGTCGGCAGCGCCCGGAGGTAGACGCCGTTCATCCAGTCGAGCTTCGCATAGTCGAAGGTGCCGGGGCTCGTGCTGACCGCCTCGAGCGTGAACCGCTCGACGATCTCGTCGCGCGAGAGGATCGTGGTCTCGCCGTCCGGCGCCCAGCCGATCAGCGCGAGGAAGTTGACGAGGGCTTCCGGGAGATAGCCGGCGGTGCGGAACTCGTCCACCGAGACCGCGCCGTGGCGCTTGGAGAGCTTCTTGCCGTCGGTGCCGAGGATGTTTGCGATGTGCGCGTACACCGGCGGCTCGTGCCCGAGCGCCCGCAGGATCTGAAGCTGCTTGGGCGTGTTCGAGATGTGGTCGTCCCCGCGAATCACGTGCGTGATCGCGTCGTCCATGTCCTCCACCGGCGAGGCGAAGTTGTAGGTCGGGCGGCCGTCGGAGCGCACGATGACGACGTCCTCGAGCTGCTCGTTCGGGAACTCGATGCGTCCCCGGACCGCGTCGTCCCAGCCGGTGACGCCGTCGTCGGGCATCCGGAACCGGATCGCGCCCTCGTCGAGGTATGCCACCCCGTCGCCGACGAGCCGCGCAGCGAGCTCGCGGCAGCGGTCCATCGCGTCGAGCTGGAACGTGACCGGCCCGTCCCAGTCGATGCCGAGCCAGGCGAGCGAGCGCTGGATCTGCTCCGTCGCCTCCTCCACCTCGCGGCTCGTGTCGGTGTTCTCGATCCGCAGCAGGCATTCGCCGCCGTTGCCTCGCGCGAAGAGCCAGTTGAAGAGGAACGTGTGCACGCCGCCGATGTGGAGGAGCCCCGTCGGGGACGGTGCCATGCGGACGCGGACGCTCATCGCGCTGGGATGCTATCCCGGGTCAGGCGGGGCTCGGCGCCGGCACTGCGGCCAGCCGCCGGATCGCCCACACGGACGGCAGGAGCAGGATCGCCCCCCACGACGCCCACATCACGACGAGCGCGATCCAGAGCGTCTCGACGATGCCGATCGCGTCGGCGAGCGGGCCGACGAGTGCCATCCCGAGCGGCATCAGGACGAACGACCCGAGCGTGTCGTACGAGGCAACGCGTGACTGCGCGTGCTCCGGCACTTGCTGCTGGAAGACCGTGAACCAGAGCGTCAGGTGCACGGCGATCCCGATGCCGCCGACGAACGACGCCGCGGCGATCAGCGCCGTCGGCGCGCTCAGGGCGAGGGCGAGCGTCTGCAGGGAGATCAGCGTCGCGGCGAGGACGCAGACGACGAGCGGACGCCGGGGCCTGATGCGGATGGCGAGGATGCCGCCGACCACGGCCCCGACACCGCCCGCGGTCAGGATCACGGCCCACGGCCCGGCGCCGCCGAGCCGGTCGTCCGCGATCGCAGGCCCGAGGACGATCCACCCGGCGAAGGCGAGGTTCCCGATCCCGAACAGGATCACCGAGGCCCAGAGCCACGTCCTCGAGGTGAACTCCTGCCAGCCCTCGCGGAGGTCGTGAACGAAGCCGTGCGAGCCCGCGGTGCCGCTTGGCGCGACACGGATGCGGCGGAGCAGGTCGGCACAGAAGAGGAAGCTGACCGCGTCGATCGCCAGGGCGATCCCCGGGCTCGAGGCGACGACGACCACACCCCCGACCGCCGGCCCGAGCACGCCGATCATGTTCCGCGACAGCCCCTGGAGGGCGTTCGCCTGCTGGAGCCGGGCCGGGCTCACGGTCTGCGGGACGAGACCGACCTCCGCGGGCAGCACGAGCCCGAGCCCGATGCCGTAGACGACCTGGAGCGCGACGATCGCCCCGACCCCGCCCGTCCCGGTGAGGACGCAGGCGGCCGTCGCCGCCTGGGCGGTGCCCTGCACGAGCGAGGCGCCGACGAGGACGAGGTTCCGCGGGATCCGGTCGGACAGCACCCCCCCGCCGACGACGACGAGCGCCTGAACGCCCTGCCGGACGGCGAAGACGATCCCGAGCGCCGTGGCCGAGGCCATGTCGAGGACCGCGAACGCGAGCGCGATACTCGCAAGCCGGTCGCCGATCGTCGTGATCGTCGTCCCGGCGAAGAGCAGTCGGAAGTCGCGCTCCTGCAGGGCGCCGAGGCGCTGGCTGAGCGGCATCGCCACGGCGGCAGGCTAGTCGCGCACGGCACCTGTCCGCCCCGGGCGGGCGCGCGAGCCACCTCGGTAGCGTTGCCTCGTGCTGTACGGCGCCCACGTCTCCTCAGCCGGAGGCATCTCGAACGCGATCGATCGCGCAGAGGAGCTCGGCTGCGCCGCCGTCCAGATCTTCACGCAGAGCCCCCGGATGTGGAAGCCGACCGCACACGCCGACGAGCAGGTGGAGCGGTTTCGGGCCCGCCGGGAGGAGGCAGGGATCGAGTACGTCGTCTGCCACGCG
>DASTKF010000049.1:0-3125 GCA_035716065.1 Gaiella sp. | reverse complement strand
TGGTACCTGATGCGGTACACGCCGCCCGAGGTGCCGGAGATGACGGGCTCCGACCTCAAGCTCTCGGGCACGCGGCAGGACTTCGACACCCGCACGGGTGAGCCGATCGTGCTCATGGAGTTCACCGACAAGGGCGGGAAGAAGTTCGAGGAGATCACCCGCGACATCGCCCAGCGCGGGAAGCTGCTCTTCAACACCGTCGGCGGCGGCCAGGGCGACCCGAGCGCCTTCCTCCAGCATTTCGCGATCGTGCTCGACCGCGAGATCAAGTCGTGGCCGACGATCGACTTCACCGAGTACCCGGGCGGGATCACCGGCTCGAACGGCGCCCAGATCTCCGGCCTGCAGTCGATCGGGGAGGCGAAGGATCTCGCGCTCGTCCTGCAGACCGGCGCGCTGCCCGTCGAGTTCCGCACGCTCGACCAGACGGCGATCTCGGCGACGCTGGGCAAGGACTCGCTGCAGGAGGCGAAGCTCGCCGCGATGGTCGGGCTCCTGCTCGTCGCGATCTTCCTCCTCATCTTCTATCGCTTCCTCGGCATCGTGGCCGTTCTCGGCCTGATCATCTACGCGGCGCTGCTGTACGCAGCGATCCTCGTCTTCCACGTCACGCTCACGCTCCCTGGCTTTGCAGGCCTTGTCCTGACCCTGGGCGTGGCGGCCGACGCCAACGTGGTCATCTTCGAACGCATCAAGGAAGAGGTGCGCGCCGGGCGCTCGGTCCGGGCGGCGATCTCCACCGGCTACACGAAGGGATTCCACACGATCGTCGACGCCAACGCGGTCACGGCGATCACCGCGCTGGTGCTCTTCGCCGTCGCCACCGCCAGCGTCCGCGGCTTCGCGCTGATGCTCCTCATCGGTACTGCGATCTCGATGCTCACCGCCGTGGTCGCGACCCGCGCGATGCTGACGGTGCTCTCGGGCTTCCGGTGGTTCGACAACCCGCGCTTCATGGGCGCGACCGCCGCCGAGATCCCTCGCTGGCAGCGCATCGACGTCGTGGGGAGGCGCCGGCTCTGGTTCATCCTCTCGCTCGTCGCGATCGGGGTGAGCGTCGTCGCGCTGATCGTCCAGGGCCTCAACCTCGGCATCGACTTCAAGGGCGGCACGCAGGTCCAATTCTCGACGCCGACGCCCGTTTCGCTGTCGTCCGTTCGCGACGAGATGGGCGTGATCGGACGATCCGACGCGATCGTGCAGGGCCGCGGCCAGGCGACCGGCGACAACTACGACGAGTTCGAGGTGCGCACCGAGGCGCTCACCGATCCCGAGCAGACGAAGCTCGAGAGCGCGCTGACGCGCCGGCTCGATGCACACATAGAGGCGGTCCACAACGTCTCCGCGAGCTTCAGCCGGCAGATCCTCAAGGGTGCGATCGTCGCCATCCTCGTCTCGTTCGCGCTGATCGCGCTCTACGTCGCGCTCCGGTACCGCTGGCGCTTCGCCGTCCCGATCCTGCGCACGCTGGGGAACGACGTGCTGATCACGCTCGGCGTGTACGCGCTCTCGGGGCGCGAGGTGACGGCGTCGACCGTCGCCGCCGTGCTCACGATCCTCGGCTTCTCGATCTACGACACGATCATCGTCTTCGACCGGATCCGCGAGAACATGAAGCTGATGCCGCGCGCATCGATCGCGACGATCGCGAACGTGTCGGTCTGGGAGGTGCTCCGGCGGTCGATGGTGACGACGTTCATCACGCTCGTCCCGATCGTCGCGCTGTTCCTCTTCGGCGGCGCGACGCTGCAGGACTTCGCGTTCGCGATCATGGTCGGGATCCTGGTCGGTGCCGTGTCGACCATCTTCATCGCGACGCCGCTGCTCACCGTCCTCATGGAGCGGGATCCCGAGTGGGCCCGCCGCAAGGATCGCGAAGGCGATCCCCTCCCCGCGGGGGTCGGGGGGTCCGTCGGTGGAGCGCTGTTGGGCGCCGAGCCCGCGCCCGCGCCCGCGCCCGCTCCCGCTCCCGCCGCGCCCGCGCCGTCCGCAGCGCCCGCGCCGGCCGGAGTGCCCCTGGGCGACTCCAGCAGCTCGAGCCGCGAGCGGCGCCGCCAGCGCCGCAGCGGCCGGCCGCACGGTAGGCCTCGCTGAATTGAGTTTGTTCGCAGGCAGGATTCCGCAGGAGCGGAATCCTGCCGCTCGGATCCCCGCCCGGAGGGCGGGGCAGATTCCTGAAGCCCGCCGCCTGCGGCGTCAGCCTATCGGGGCCGCAACCGCATCGAGCACTCGGGCAGCGTCTGAAGGCTGGGCGTCGGCGCCCGTAGAATGGGTGCCATGAGCGCCGAGCCCGATCACGAGCCGCGGACCGTCTCCGAGTTGCTCCTCGCCGGCATCGGCTGGGCGACGATGAGCGTCGAGGCGATGGAGGAGATCGCCGACGATCTGGCGCGCCGCGTCGGCGTCGAGCGTGACGCCATGCGGGAGGCGGTGAGCGACACCGTTGCGTCCTGGCGCTCGGAGCTCGAGCGCGTCGGCGCACGGCGCGACGAGGCGATGGAGCGGGCGCTCGCCAAGGCGGGGCTCGCGCGCCGCGAGGAGGTCGAGGACCTCGCGCTCCGCGTCGCGCAGCTCGAGCATCGACTGCGGCTGCTCGAGCGGGACCGCGTCGCCTGACCGTGCGACACTGAGCCGATGGCGGACGACGGCCCGCAGCGGACGCTCTCGCGCGTCACCGAGATCGGGCGCGTCGCCACGCGGCACGGGTTCGGCTACCTCCTCGACCGCCGCCGCTCCGGGGACAGCGAGCAGGACGGCGACCGGGGACGCCGGCTGCGCGAGATGTTCGACGAGCTCGGCCCGACGTTCGTCAAGTTCGGCCAGCTGCTCTCGACCCGCCCCGACGTCGTGCCACCGGACATCATCGGGGAGCTTCGGAAGCTCCAGGACGACGTCTCGCCCGTCCCGATGGAAGACGTCGAGCGCGTCATCGGGGAAGAGCTCGGTCTCACCGTCGAGCAGGCGTTCCTCGACTTCGACGAGACGCCGATCGCGGCGGCGTCGATCGGCCAGGTGCATCGTGCGACGCTGCCCAACGACGTCCAGGTCGTCGTCAAGGTGCAGCGTCCGAACGCGGCGCGCCAGATCGAGTCCGACCTCAAGCTGATGGCGTCGGCGGCGCGCGT
>DASTKF010000048.1:0-3849 GCA_035716065.1 Gaiella sp. | reverse complement strand
ACCGAGCTGTGTCTCGCGGGAATGACCGCGGTCCGCGTCACCTCCAACTGGCGGCCCGGCCTCACCGCCCCCACGACCCGCGAGATCGAGATCCTTCGCAACGTCGAGGCGGCCGCTCGGCTCTCGGGCGTCAAGGTCTACGTCTCGGTCTACTCGCCCGGCTCGGCAACGACGCCGCTCGACCCGCTCGCCCGGGCGCAGTTCGCGCAGTACGCAGCTGCCCTCGCCGTCGCGCTCCCGAGCTTCGACGACATCATCGTCGGCAACGAGCCGAACCTGAACCGCTTCTGGCTGCCGCAGTTCGCGCCCGACGGGTCGATCGCGTCGGCACCGGCCTACCTCTCCCTCCTCGCGCAGACGTACGACGCGCTCAAGGCGGTCGACCCCGGCCTGCGCGTCTGGGGCGGGGCGGTCTCACCGCGCGGGTCCGACCGGCCCGGGGGAATCCGCCCGACCACGTCGCCGACCGCGTTCATCCAATCGCTCGGCACCGCCTACCGGGCGAGCGGCCGAACGCTGCCGGTGATGGACGGCTTTGCGTTCCACCCCTATCCGGACAACTCGTCGGTGAGCCCCGATCTTCCGCATCCCCGCTCCACCTCGATCGGGCTCGCCGACTACGGCAAGCTCGTGTCACTCCTCGGCACCGCCTTCGACGGCACGGCGCAGCAGGGCTCGTCGCTGCCCATCCTCTACGACGAGTTCGGCATCGAGGCGACGCTCCCGGCAGGGAAGGCGAGTCTCTACACCGGCACCGAGCCGGCCACCACGAAGCCCGTCGACGAGTACCAGCAGGCAGCGGCGTACGACCTCGGCCTGCGCCTCGCCTTCTGCCAGCCGACCGTGGCCGGCGTGCTGCTCTTCCACTCGCAGGACGAGTCGGCGCTCCTCAGCTGGCAGTCCGGGGTCTACTACGCGGACGGCACGCCGAAGTCGAGCCTTCCGGCAGTGCGGGACTCGCTCGACCGGACCCGCGGCGGCTCGATCGCCCGCTGCGAGGGACTCGCGCTCGACGTCGGCCTGACCAGCGTCCGCTTCCCCGGGCCGAAGCAGTTCACGAGCGGCAAGCGGGACACGCACTTCCGCTGCACGCTCGATTGCAGGTGGGAGCTGAAAGCGACACGCACCACCAACGGCGCGGTCGCGGCGACCGTTCGCGGCTACGCGCGCTACGGACGCACGACCATCGCTTCACTGACGGGTCGCAAGCTCGGGACCGCGCCGCTGCGGCTCCAGCTGACGGTCACGCAGGCGGTCAACCCGGGCGCGCCGGCCAGCCGCCAGAGCGGCGAACTGCGCCCGCAGTGACTCAGGGCGCGCCGACCGAGTAGACGAGCAGCACCTGCTGCCCGTCCTGTCTCGCCGAGTCGAGCCGGACGCGCTTCGACGTCAGGCGCCGGGGCAGCAGCGGCGCCCCCGAGCCGAGGAACACCGGCTGGACGCCGAGCAGGATCTCCTCGAGGAGCCCTCGATCCGCAAAGGCGCCGACGAGCTCTCCGCCGCCGACGAGCCACACGTTGCGGCCGTCCGCCGCAGCCACCATCTCGTCGTGCACAGGCCCGACGTCGCCCTCGACGAACCGGATGTCAGCGTCCGCGACGGGCGGCAGCCGCCGGTGGGTGAAGACCCACGTCGGGATCGTGCCGTACCACTCGCGGCATTTCTCCGGGTGCTGGTCGAGCCGCTCGTGCGCGAACACCCACTCGTAGGTCGTCGCGCCCATCGCCATCGCGCCGACGCCCGCGAAGAACCCACCGAAGCCCTCCGCCCCGCTGCCGCCGTTCCGCGGGACCTCGAACAGCCAGTCGAGCGAATTGTCCGTGTCGGCGATGTACCCGTCGACGCTGGTCGCCGTGAAGTACTGCGTCTTGGTCATCGGCGCATCCTGCCGCATCGCGTGCGGACGCCCATGCGTACCATTGACGCTGTGGGCGAGCGCCAGTACGAGCGAATCGAAGGCTCCGGTGTGGGCCAGTACATCGGGTACCGGTTCTTCCGCCTCGACCCGGCCTGGCGGCGACTCCCGATCGACGAGCGGGCTGCCGGCAAGGACGCGTTCGCAGAGGTCGTCGACGAGTTCGGCGGTCGCATGGAGGGCCTGCGTGCCTACACGACGACGGGCGTGCGACCCGAGGCCGACTTCTTCCTCTGGTCGATCACCGAGCGCTACGACGACCTGCTCGAGCTCGGCGCCGCGCTCAACGGCACGCCGCTCGCGGCATGGCTCGAGACGCCCTACTCGTACCTCGGCACGACGAAGCCGTCGGTCTACACGGACAAGAAGCGCGTCAGGCAGGGCCGCGTCGCCCCCCGGAACGCGCCGTACCTCGTGGTCTACCCGTTCGTGAAGCGCCGCCCGTGGTACTTCCTCTCTTTCGAGGAGCGCGCGAAGGCGATGCGCGAGCACGCCGAGATCGGCGGCAAGTTCGTGACCGTCACGAACCACACGACCTATTCCTTCGGCATCGACGACCAGGAGTTCATGCCGGCCTTCGAGACCGAGGAGCCCGCCGACTTCATGCATCTGATGATGACGCTGCGGGAGACCGAGGCGTCGCGCTGGACGGAACGCGACACGCCGATTTTCGTCGGCAAGCTCGTCGACGTACGAACCGCGCTCGACGCGCTCGACGGCGCCGTCACCGAGCTTCCGAGCGCCGAGGCGCTCTACACCGCGCCCGACGGGACGCGATACCCGTCGCCCGCGCGTTAGCCCGCAGTTTCGGAGGTGATCGGCGCCAGGATCGCCTCGGCCTCGCGGTGACCCGGTCTCGTCCCGGCGCGACAGAGATCGAGCGGCGTGCGGCCTTGCTCGTCACGGAGACTCGGGTTCGCACCGAGTGCGAGAAGCCGGCGAACGCTCGCTGGGCGCCCGTTCGACGCCGCGGTGCGAAGCGGGTGCCCGCCGAAGGCCGGGTCGGCGTCGTCGACGGGAGTCCCGGCGGCGACGAGGGTGTCGATGACCTCGAGCCTCTGGTGATCCGCCGCCATCACGAGCGCGCGTACGCGCCCGTCCGCAGACGAGTTGCCGAGCCAACCTCCAACGTCGCCCGCGGCTGCGGCCTCCTCGATGCCGTTGACCTTCGCCCCGGCGGCGACGAGCATGTCGACGACCTCCGTCATGCCGAACACGGCGGCATGGAGGAGAGCGGTGCCACCGGGTACGCCACCCGAATCGTCCGCCGCTCGCGCCTCGAGGTCGGCGCCGGCCTCGATCAGGACGAGCGCGACGGCGGCGTCGCCGTAGCTCGCCGCGGTGATCAGCGGCGTTTCCTGTTCGTCCGGCGTGCCGTCGACGGGCGCCCCGGCGGCGAGCAGCTCTCGGGCCAGCTCGCCGGTACCGGCCACGTCGCGCCACGCTCCTCGCACGGTGTCGTAGCGCTGCATCGCGACGTAGCCGAGCGGTGAAGCCCCTCCCGGGTGGCCGCTCATGCGCTCCATCCTGTCCGTCGCGAGACCGGGCTCCTCCGCGAGCAGCGCCGCGAGCCGGACGGCGTCGCCCGAGTCGAGGATCTCGCGCAGCTCCATCAGTTGTAGGTGTGCTCGCGGCGCCAGACGCGCCAGATCGCCCAGACGCAGCAGGCGATGACCGCGAAGAAGGCGATCGCATCGGCACCGGTCGGCCCGAGCGCGATGAGCGCGCCGATCGCGACCACGGCGAGCACGATCGCGCCGTAGAACGTCCGCCGCGAAAGGTCGCTCCACGCTTCGAGGTCGCCGCGCCGCTCGCGCCAGAGCAGAAAGAGGAAGAACGCGATCGCGAGAAAGAACGCGACGCTCATCAACGCGCCAGCCGTGAGCAAGGCGTTCTCGAGCGACAGGGCGACGATCGCCGCGGAGACGATCGCG